>JBPCPZ010000032.1:0-11841 GCA_050998655.1 Actinomycetota bacterium | reverse complement strand
CCCTCGACCACGGTGGTGTCGTCCTTGGTGACGACTATCTTGCGTGCGGTGCCCAGCATGTCGAGGCCGACCGACTCGAGCTTGAGACCGACCTCTTCGGAGATGACCTGACCACCCGTGAGGATGGAGATGTCGCCGAGCATGGCCTTCCTGCGGTCGCCGAAACCCGGAGCCTTGACGGCGGCGGCTTTGAACGTGCCGCGGATCTTGTTGACCACTATCGTCGCCAGAGCCTCACCGTCGAGGTCCTCGGCCACGATCAGAAGCGACTTCCCTGCCTGCATGACCTTCTCGAGTATCGGAAGCATGTCCTTGATCGCGGAGATCTTCTGGTTGGCAATCAAGATGTAGGGCTCGTCGAGCACGGCTTCCATGCGCTCGGCGTCGGTCACGAAGTAGGGGGAGATGTAGCCTTTGTCGAAGCGCATCCCCTCGACCAGCTCGAGCTCGAGCCCGAATGTGTTCGACTCCTCGACCGTGATGACGTCGTCCTTGCCGACCTTGTCCATCGCCTCGGCGATGGTCTCGCCGATCTCGGCGTCGTTGTTGGCGGAGATGGACGCTACCTGAGCGATCTGCTCGCGGCTATCCACGTCGCGGGCAGAGGACCTGATCGAGTCGACGGCGGTCTGCACGGCCTTCTCGATGCCGCGCTTGATGGCGATCGGGTTGGCGCCCGCAGCCACGTTGCGAAGGCCCTCGTGCACCATCGATTGAGCGAGCACCGTGGCGGTGGTGGTGCCGTCTCCGGCTACGTCATCGGTCTTCTTGGCGACCTCTTTGACGAGTTCGGCGCCGATTCTCTCGTAGGGGTCCTCGAGCTCAATCTCCTTGGCGATGGATACACCGTCGTTGGTAATCGTGGGCGCGCCCCACTTCTTCTCGAGCACGACGTTGCGGCCGCGGGGGCCGAGCGTCACCTTGACCGCGTCGGCGAGCTGGTTCATGCCCCGCTCGAGGGCGCGACGCGCCTCTTCTTCAAACGCCAGAATCTTCGGCATTGGCTACCTCCTTGGAAAGTTCGTCCCGGACTTACCCCGGGCCGTTAGCACTCAATGTGCGAGAGTGCTAACGATAACCGGCCGGAGGCATGCTGGCAAATGGGGCCCGGTTCGATGGGCCTTGTACGCCAAAACGTCTCTCTTGGCGCTCAGAACCCGATAGCGGCGGCTGCTCCGGCCCCCGCCAACGCCAGAAGGGCCCCCGCGTTGAGGGCACTCGGGAGCCGGGTGGCGCCGGCCTGCTGCAGCTTGTCGACCACCACGGCCCCCTGCTCGGGATCGAACGACCTCAGAGAAGCCAGCACCGAGAGTCCGCGCGCGGCCCCGAACGGTGCGCACAACGCCGCCCCCCACAGTGGGCTTCCCCCGGCCAGGGCCGCTACCGCTACTGCGGCCAGAGTTCCGAAGGAGAGGTAGGTGAAAAAGCCCGCTCCCAAGCTCAATCCATAGAGCAGGGAGGAGATGGTGGGTGAGTAGAAGGTCCGCCACCAGTCCGGGACCTGACGCCGTCGGTAAGGAACGGGGACCGGAAGTCCCAGGGCCTCGCGCAGGAAGTAGAGGACGGCGACTAGGGTCACAACGATGGGGGTCGCGCCGAACCACGGCGCTCCGAACGCCGCCCCCACCGATCCCAACATGAAGCCCAGCGTGGCCGCCGCCAGCGCGGCTCCCAGCACGTGCGCCGCCACCGCCCTCCAGTAGGTAGAGCTGCGGCCCCAGTGAACCGCGGGGGAGATGGTCTCCGCCATCGACAGGCCTCAGGGATCGAACAGGGTGGACAGGCCTGCCATGGCCGCAGCGGTAGCTGCGGTGGCGACAACCAGCGGGCTGATCAACAGCGCACCTCTGTGTCGCGATAGGCGATGCAGAATACCTTGCGCCCTTGGTGGCAGTAGCCGGTGACCGAGGCATCGCCGTTAATGCGCGTGTCCGAATACGAGCAGCAGTCGTAGATACGCCGAATCCTGCCTTTGCAGCAGCGCGACCAGCCGCCTCCGTAGCGAGGTTTGCCGGTGAAGGGGTACTTCCTGGGCACCACCTCCTGACACACCCGGCGGCGGGTTTGGGCGCGAGAAGTGTAGATGTCTCCTCGATCGTCCACCGGATATCCGCGCTGGGGATGCACCGGATAGCCGAAGCGATCGACGCGGGTGTGAGGCGCGAAGGGATGGGGGCAGGAGTTGGTCGTGTAGGTGTGTCCGCAGACGTGGTGGGCGGCCGCCCGCTGAGGGCTCAGGGCAACCGCCACCAGAGGACCTCCGACAAGAGCGACGAAGCCCGTGCCCAAGCGGCCGAGCAGCGAGCGTCGTGTGGTCCTGCTGGCCAGGGCAACCGAAGCTGATTCAAGCTTCATCTATCTCGCCTCCAACTCCTTCTGAGCCTGCGCGAAGCGCCGCCGTGCGGTCTGCACCAGGCCCTCGAACTGCTCCATGTTGTTGACCGTCCCCTTGGCCCGGACCGCACCGAGCTCGTCCAGCGCCACGACATAGGGCGTACCCGGAACGGCATAGGTGCGTATGGCTTCCGAGGAGGTAGTTACCGGCGCCCCTGTCCTGGCAACCACGAGTGACCTCGTCTCTTTGTCTTCCGAGGCGGCATCGGCAACCACCAGCGGCGACAGGCCATGGCCGTGGGCGACCGCCTCGAGCGAGGGAAGCACCTCTTCACACACGAGGCAACCGGTGGAGACGAACAGCAGCAGCTGTGCCCGCCCCGGGCCCCCGATAGTCACCGGGCGACCGTGCAGGGTGGTGGCCTCGAGGGCGGGGGGTGCCTCTCCCAGCGGCGGCCCCTCGGAGTCGATCTCGAGGGCGCCACGCGGCCCGAGCCGGAGATGGAGGGTGCCGATCTGGCGGGCCAGGGCCACGACGATCACGCACAGCATCACGACGAGCAGCCACAGCAGCCCATACGAGACCGCCCACCAGCCGTTCAACTGGTCACACCTCCGTTAGCGACGAAACGAGTGGGCTGCAAGTGCCCGTGGCTCGGACCCGAGGAGGCGCCTCGAACCAAAGTTTTCGCGATCTGGAAGGCTACCGTGCGCCGGCTCCGGCCCCGGTCACTCGGCAGAGTGGGGGCAGAAGCGGACCGAGGACATTTGCCACCGCAGGGGGGATGCCAACACCCCCCCAGGTGGTCCCGGGCTCGGGGTGGGCGATAGCCTGCGACCGCCATGGCCCTGACGCCCGGGCTCGGGGTGGGCGATAGCATGCGACCGCCATGGCCCTGACGCTCTCGCAGATCTGCGCCGCCCTGCTCGCCGGGGTCTTTGCCTGGGCGGCAGTCGCCAAAGTATTCCGGCCGAAGGCGTGGCTGCAGGCGCTCGATCGCTACGGCCTGAGCTCTGCCCTCCGGGTTCCGGTGGCGCTTGGCGTGCCTCTGGCAGAGGCCCTGGTGACGGGCTTGCTCGTCGCCGGTTTGCTCCAGGCAGGAGCGGCGTTGGCGCTGGCTCTGGTGGCAGCCTTTTCGTTGCTGCTAGCCCGCCTCGGCACCGAGGGTAGGAGCCGGGTGCCATGCGGCTGTTTCGGCGGCGTGACCGAACGCTCCCTGCGCCTGCTCCTTGGCCGCAACGCAGTCCTGGTTTGCCTGGCCACAGCGGTGCTAGCGGTGAAGCCACAGGAGTGGCCGTCCTGGCCCGGCCGGATGCCGCTGGTCTCGGAGGCCGCACCTGCGGCCCTCGTCCTGCTCGGCCTGGCTTTGTGTGCGGGGACCGGGCTCGGAACATTGGCGGCGCTGCGCGGGCGAGGACGCACGTGAGGACAAGATTCGTGATCCTCCCACTGGCAGTGACTCTGGCTGCCCTCCCCCTGCTGGCTCTGGCGTCGCATCGTGACGTGCGCGACGACAACGACGTCAAGGGCCGGCTCGACCTCCGCAAGGTCTCCCTCTACGGCCGTCCTCGAGTGTGGAACCTCAAGACTTACGGCGGCTGGAGCAGCCGGTCGATTTGGGACCGCGGCTATCTGCTCGTTCAACTCGACACGCTCGGGGGGCAGCGCTTCGACTACTACGCTCTGGTGTCCTCGAACGGAAGAAGCATGGAAGGCGTTCTCTTCCGAGACCGAGTGACAAAGGCCGACTATCGAGTGGCAAGGCTTGCCGCATGGCGCTTGAACCGGCGCGGGGTCAAGGTGAGGATCCCGCTCGGAAAGACCACGATAGGTGAGGACCGCGGCTTCTTTCGCTGGCAGATCAGGAGCTTGTTCACCGGCAGAGGGTGCCGTCGCAGCTGCATCGACGTCGCTCCTCTAGGTCCCGTCAAGCAGCCGCTGAGGCCACCACAAGCCTCGCCGACCCTGAGCTCGTCGTCCCCCAACTGACCAGATCGTGGCACCTCGCCTCGTAATCCTGGGATGGGACTCTGCCACCTTCGACGTCACCGGCCCCCTGATGTCGGAAGGCCGCCTCCCCTCCCTTGCGGCCTTACAGGAACGAGGCTTCAGCGCGCCCCTTCGATCTACCTGGCCGCCGATGACGGACTGCGCCTGGACCTCCGCGTTCACGGGGGTGAACCCCGGGAAGCATGGCATCTTCGGGTCCTGGTACCGGGCCCCGGGCGCCTATGAGTGCCGCTACTTCTCTGGGCGCGACAGGCGCTCCAAGACGCTGTGGGAGTTGGGTTCGGAAGCTCGGTTCCTGGTCTGGAACGTACCGATGGCCTACCCACCGAGCCCGCTCGAGGGAGTGATGGTGTCCGGTTATGGCGCTCCCCCGGGCGCACGCATGTGCTATCCGGACGACTTCCAGGAGAAGCTCGCCGCACGTTTTGAGCTCCTCGACATCGTCGACCGCGCGCCCCATACGTCCCTCGAGCGCTTCTTGGACGACCTGCTTCGAGGGCTCGAGGTTCAAGCCGAGGCGCTCACCTGGGCGGCGGCTGAGAGCGGGGCCGATTGTGTGGTCGCTGTGTGGCCGCACGTCGACCGGGTTCAGCATTTCTTCTGGCGCTTCAGAAACTCCTCACACCCCCTCTCGGGCGCGGTCGAACGCGTCTACCAAGCCATGGACCGTGCCACCGGTGTGCTACGCGAAAGGTGGCCGGAGGCGGATTTCGTGGTGGTTTCCGACCACGGCGCCGGCCCCCTGCACGCAGACGTGAACCTCGGGGGATGGCTAGCCGCACGGGGCAGGGCCGTTTACGGCAAGCCGCGCAGCTCCCCTCTGCTTCGAGTTGCGTGGGCGCTGCCACCCGCGGCACGGAAGATGGGGCGACGCTTCGCCCCGCACACGGCCAGAAAGACCCTCGGCGCCACCATCTCCGGACAACTCGGGCCCTTCGACTGGAGTAAGACCCAGGCCTTCTGCGGCATCAACGGGGACCTTTGGCTGAACCTCGAGGGCCGCGAGCCCTTGGGAATGGTGCCGGAGGATGCCTCAGGAGTGCTCGAGGAGGAGCTGGCCGCCGGGCTGCTGGAGCTGCGCGACCCGAACCGGGGAAAACCGGTCGTGCGGGCCGTGTACCGGAGAAAGGAGATCTATTCAGGCGCGGTCACCCATCTCGCCCCCGATCTCATGCTCGACATGTGGTCGCAGGGCTACCGAGTGACGCCGGCCCGAGAGCCCTCCGATCTCGTGACCGCGCCTCAACCGTTGGCGGGCGTCAAGGAAGCGTGGTCGTCCGAGCACCGTCCGCTGGGAATCTTCGTAGCCGCCGGCCCCCGGCTCACCAGAGGGCGCGCCGAGGAGCTCTCATTGCTGGATGTTTGTCCCACGGCAATGGCGCTGCTCGAGGCAGCCGTGCCTGAGGGACTGGACGGGCGGGCCGCCACCGAGGCACTCGACGCCGGCTGGCTCTCGACCCACCCGGTGTCCTCCACAAAAGCAGCCGACCATCGCCTAACCGAGGGTGACTACAGCGCCGAAGAGGCGGCCGCGGTGGCCGCTCACCTGAAGGATCTCGGCTACATCGAATAGGGCATCATTGGTGGCGATGAAACACACACTGGCGGCAAGGGAACGCGAGCTCGGCGAGCGCATCGCGCACATCGGAGCTGTCGTAGTCGCGTATTCGGGAGGGGTGGACTCGACGTACCTGGCGTCTGTCTGCCACAGGGTGTTGGGGAAGCGGGCGTTGGCAGTCACTGCGGTGTCACCCTCGCTAAGCCGCAGAGAGCGCCGCGACGCCGAAGCCCTCGCCGCGCGCGAGGGCTGGAACCACATGACAGTCGAAACACACGAGGTCGGCCGCGACGAATACGCCCGCAACGGCTCGGACCGCTGCTACTGGTGCAAGAAAGAGCTGTTCGACGTCCTGGCGCCGATCGCCTCGGCCCGGGCGGCGCGCATTGCAGTAGGAACGAACCTCGACGATCTCTCCGACCATCGGCCGGGGCGGCGAGCGGCGCGCGAGAACGACGTCCTCACCCCCTTGGCGGACGCCGGCCTGTCCAAGGCGGAGATCAGAGAGCTGGCCGGTGTCCATAACCTCCCGATCGCCGACAAACCGGCGTCTCCCTGCCTTGCCTCGCGCTTTGCCTACGGTGTGCGCGTTACTCCCGAAGGCCTCGAACGCGTCGACGAGGCAGAGGAGGTTCTCAGAGGGCTGGGATTTGGAGCGCTCAGGGTACGCGACCACGGAGATCTGGCTCGCATCGAAGTCGAGCCGGACGAGATCGAGCGGGCGAGCGGCCTCCGAGCCGAGATCGCCGTAGCGCTACGGGCGCTGGGCTTCAAGTACGTGACGCTCGACCTAGAGGGCTTTCGCTCCGGATCTTTGAACGAAGTCTTGCTGCAACCCACCTTTGCTCCGAGGTTGGGATCATCCTCTTCTCGGTAAGAGACATGCAGGCGGCCGATGCCGAGGCAGTGGCTGCGTGGCGCTATCAACCTCCTTACGATTTCTACGACACGGCCGCCGACCCCTCGAGCCTCGTGGAGGTGCTCGACGCCCGTCGTTGGGGCCACATCTTCTTCTCGGTCTTGGCCCCCGCGCCTCTCCCCTCCTCCTCGCCCCTACCCGACTCCGTCGACGAGGAGCTCGCCGGTTTTCTCGAGCTCACCGCACGGCCGGGGGAGGTGATAGAGATCGGTCTGGGTATGCGCCCAGACCTCACCGGCAAGGGACTGGGACTGTCCTTCGTCGAGGCGTGCCTCGATTTCGCTCGGCAGCGCGCGCGTCCGCGGGCCTTCGCTCTCGATGTGGCCACTTTCAATCAGCGAGCGCGCGCGGTATACGAGAGGGCGGGGTTCGTTCCCGGAGAAACCTTCTGGCGGCACCTCAGCGGGCGGCGCTGGGAGTTTCTGAGGATGTCGCGGCCTGCCTGAAGCGCTCCGGGCGAAGAGCCTGCTTCTAGAGCTCTACCACCGGGCAGGTCAGGGTGCGCGTGACACCCTCCACCGACTGGATCCGGGCCACGACAAGCTTGCCCAGGCCGTCCATGTCCGGCGCGGTTGCCCGCACGATGACGTCGTAGGGCCCGGAGACGTCGTCGGCCGATTCGACCCCGTCAAGAATGCGAATGTCGCCCGCGACATTGGCCGCGCTCACAGTCGCCTGAATGAGGATGTACGCACTTACAGCCACCAGTCTCCCTCCCCCTGCCTTCGTCGGATTGTCCTCGTCGGAACACGCATTGTAGTCAGAAATTGAGGCGACACCCGACTGCCCGGCCCCGCCGCACGGCGACCCCCGACGACATGGAAAAAGGCGGTCGCGCCGCTCGCCTGCATGACATTATCGACGCACACGGACTCAGCCGGGGAGGCGCGAGATGGACTTGCTTGCATGGGTGGTGATGGCGCTCGTCGTGATGATAGGGGCGGGCCTCATCGCCGTCTACAACCGGCTGATGCGGCTGCGCAGTGGATGCGAAGAAGGCTGGGCCCAGATAGACGTGCAGCTCAAGCGCCGACACCACCTCATCTCCACTCTCGCCGACACCGTCAAGGGATACGCGGCTAACGAGCGCGACACCCTCGAGGCCGTCGCGCGCGCACGTGCTGAAGCCGTGGACGCCTCCGGAGTGGAGAACCAAGCCCGAGCCGAGAACACCCTGAGTGGTGCTCTGGGACCGCTGTTCGCGCTCGCCGAAGCCTACCCTCGCCTCCAGACCGACGACAACTTCATCGCCCTGCAGGAGGAGCTGAGCGAAACCGAGGGTAGGATCGGCTTCGCCCGGCAGTACTACAACGAGCGCGTGCTCGGTTATGACAACGCCCTCGGCAACTTTCCCTCGAACCTGGTTGCCGGAGCCTTCCGCTTTAGGCCCAAGTCATTCTTTGAAACGGAGCCGAAGGCGCCCGGTCCGGTCACAGTGGACTTCGAAGCGTCCTGATCCGGCCTCTCAAGCCTCGGCGGGTGAAAGTTTTATTGCCAAGCTTGGAGCGTCTTGAGCCAGCCGCTTACGGCGTTCGAGGCCTCGGCCCACGCCTCCGGTGTCGTGCGCCCCGATGACTTGCGTACCTCGAGGGAGTGGTTGCCGTCCTCGATGACGACGAGCTCGTTCTCGGCCCGCAGCCGTGCCCGCACCGAAGCGAGGGTCTCCAGAGGGCAGAAGGGGTCGCGCGTCCCCTCCACAAACAGCACCGGCACTCCGATTGAATAGAGATGGGCGTCGCGCATTCGATCCGGACGGCCGGGGGGATGAAGTGGATAGCCGAGAAAGAAGAGGCCGTCGGCCTGTTGCCCGGACGCGACCAGATGAGAGCCGATTCTTCCTCCCATCGATTTGCCGCCGAGCACGAGCGGGCCCCGGTGCCGCTCTTGAACATGGGCCACAACCGCCCGGTAGGTGTCCTCGAGCACAGGAGCTCGGTCGGGCGATCGCCGTCCCTGCTCAACGTAAGCGAAGTTGAAGCGGCATACGCGCACGCCTGCGCTCGCAATTCCCGCCGCCAGCGCGCACATGAAGCGGGACTCCATACCCCCTCCCGCCCCCGGCGCCAACACCGCTACCTTCGTTGCGTCAGAAGGCCCGTCCCAAGCCAAAGACACCCGCCCCGAGGGGGTCTCTGCGGCTTCTTTAATGGGTGCCCTCATGAAGGCGCGGGGGGCGCCTGAATGAACCTGTCGCGCGCGGCGGCGTCGAGGGCATCCGACTTCATCGCCCGCCGCACGCGCCGCACGTCGCGCAGCGGCACCAGAGCCAAGGCGCTCCTTGCCTCAGTGAGCTCGTCAATGCGATCCTGAAGCGCCCGCACCTCCTCAGCCGCGTCCGCGAGACGGGCTCGGCTCTCCTCGATCTCGATCTCGAGCGCCATGACCCGCACGACCCCCGCGAGATTCAGCCCGGCACTGGTCAGCTCCTGGATACGTCTCAGAATCAGGATGTCGTGCTCCGAGTAGCGGCGGGTGTTGCCCGACGTCCGCTGCGGGCGCAGCAGGCCTTTGCGTTCGTAGATGCGCAGCGTCTGGGGATGGACGCCGGCAAGCTCGGCCGCGACCGAGATCACATAGATGGCACGTTCACTCTCGTTCATCACTGTCCCCTAAGAGGCCTGCTTCGAGGCTGCTCGCAGGTAGTTCTCGAGATGGCCACGGGGAGACTCGGGATGGCTTTCGGCGAACTGCTGGAGGATCTCCTTTTCCTTGCGCGAGAGCCCCTTCGGCACCTCTACCTCGAGCCGCACCAACAGATCCGAGGTTCCTCCCTTGGGTCGCGGGGCACCTCGGCCTCTCACCCTGAGGACCTTGCCCGACGAGCTCCCGGCAGACACCTTTACGGTGACTGAGCCATCGAGCGTGGGCACCTCGACCTTGGCTCCCAGCGCGGCCTCGGCGAAGGTGACGGGCACGGTCAGGGTGAGGTCGCCGCTCTGGGAGCGCTCGAAGATGGGATGGGCCTCGACGTGCACTCGCACGAAGAGGTCGCCGGGAGGCCCGCCACCCGAAGCGGGCCCGCCCTTGCCGGCGATCTTGATCCGAGCACCATCGGCCACCCCTGCGGGAACCCGAATCTTGGTTCCGCCATTGAGGGTCAGCAGCGCGCCTTCGATTGCCTCGTCGAATCCGAGGGTGGTCTCGGTCTCGACATCCTGGCCGCGCCGCGCCCCGAAACCGAAGTTGCCGCCCCTGCCCCCGATGAGGTCCTCGAAGATGCTGCCGATGTCTCCCATGTCGCCGATGTTGACGCGCACGCCCCCGCCGCGGTTAGGCCCGAATCCGTAGATTCGCTCCCCGCCGGCCTCCACCAGGCGGCGCATCTCGTCGTACTCAGCCCTCTTGGTGTCGTTTGACAGAACCGCGTGGGCCTCGGAGATCTCCTTGAAGCGAGCCTCCGCCTGCGCGTCCCCTTTGTTGGCGTCGGGATGGAACTTCTGGGCGAGCTTTCGGTAGGCCTTCTTGATGTCGTCCTTGGACGCGTCCTTGGCAACGCCGAGCACCGCGTAGTAGTCCTTCTCCGCCCAGTCACGCTGCCCCATCGCTACCCCTCCACCGCCTCGTCCGCCTCGGGCGGGCGAGCAACGGAAACCATCGCATGGCGGACAATGTGGCCTTTGAGCCGATAGCCACGCCGCATGACCATGGTGCTGGTGGGCTCGGAGACCTCTGGGTCCTCGTGCACCTCGAAGGCCTCATGAACGACCGGGTCGAACGGCACACCCTCGGCTGGTATTTCTTCGAGACCTTCGTCCGCCAGCGTGGCGCGCAACTGCTTGTAGACCATCTCTATGCCGGGGCCACCTTCGCCGTGAGCCAAGGCGGCCTCGAAGTTGTCGAGCACCGGCAGCAGTGCCTCCACTATCCGTTGAGCTGCGCGTGCGGCCATGGCGGTCTGCTCGCGCACCATGCGGCTGCGGTAGTTGGCGAATTCGGCCCTCAATCTGAGCGCCTCGTCACGGTAGTCGTGCTGAGGCTCGGCGGGAGGGCTACCCGGAGCCTCAGTCTCAGAGGACGCCTCATGACCGGGAGTCTCCGTCTCCGGTGGAGTCTCACCGGAGACGGAGCTCGAATGTCTTTTGTCCTCGACCCTTATCGGGCGCCGGGGAGGTTGTGGCTCGGCCATTAAGCGCTGCGCTCCTCGCCCTCGTCGACCACCTCGGCGTCGACCACGTCATCGGAGCCCTCGGGCGCACCCGCTGGCTGCTCGGGCGCCGTTTGGCTCTGACGGTAGATGACCTCGGCAAACTTCTGCGACGCGGTCACAAGCTCTTCGGTGGTTCGCTTGATGCGCTCGACGTCGGAGCCCGCCATGGCTTCCTTGGCCTCACCCAAGGCAGCCTCGATCTGGCTGCGGTCGCTCGCCTCGAGCTTCTCGCCGTGCTCCTTCAAGGACTTTTCGGTCTGGTAAATAGCGGCGTCGGCCTGGTTCTTGGCCTCGGCCTCTGCTCGGCGCTCACGGTCTTCGTTGGCGTGAGCCTCGGCATCGGTGACCATGCGCTGGATCTCGTCGTCGGCGAGCTTGGTCCCGCCGGTGATGGTCATCGACTGCTCCTGCCCGGTGCCGAGGTCCTTGGCATGCACGTTGACGATGCCGTTTGCGTCGATGTCGAAGCTGACCTCGATCTGAGGCATGCCCCGCGGCGCGGGCGGCAGGCCAACGAGCTGAAAGCGGCCCAGAGACTTGTTGCGATACGCCATCTCGGCCTCGCCCTGGAGCACGTGGATCTCGACCGAAGGTTGGCTGTCCTCCGCGGTGGTGAAGATCTCGGAGCGCTTAGTCGGGATGGTCGTGTTGCGTTCTATGAGCCGGGTGAAGATCGAGCCCTTGGTCTCGACTCCCAGCGACAGTGGCGTGACGTCGAGCAGCAGAATGTCTTTGACCTCACCCTTCAGCACGCCGGCTTGGATCGCGGCGCCGACGGCAACCACCTCGTCCGGGTTGACGCCTTGGTGCGGGTCCTTGCCTCCGGTGAGCCTCTTGACGAGCTCTCGCACCATCGGCATGCGGGTGGAGCC
>JBPCPZ010000030.1:0-10791 GCA_050998655.1 Actinomycetota bacterium | reverse complement strand
GCTGCCATCGCTTCGGCCTTGGTCACGGGCACTCCTTCATATGTGCTCGTCGGCAGCCGGTCGCAACCTTGCCCACTTGATTCGGTTGATGCTGCTGCCGAATTGAGCGGGGGGCCACACGGGCTCGGCTCGCGCCCACCCCCTGCGACGAACGATACCCTTCGAGCGATCGAGGCGCCGGTGCCCTTCACGCTCCCCGACGCCTAAAGGTATCGTGCGCGGGAGCGGGAAGTCTCGCGCTGCCCATCCCGATAAGGCTCTGTGCGCGATCGGACTCGCTGGCCGAGGCCGATGACGCCTTGCGTAGCACCTCGTGCGCGATTGAGCCCGGCACCCTTACTTTGGCCGACCTGCTAAAGACCCCCCCTGAAACGCACGATAAATGAGTCTGTCGAGTCACCCCAGCGACAATCTTTCTCGCAATCCTCCAGCGGATCGCTGGAGCTGCTCTGGAGTGACCTGCGAGTTGGGGGACGCCGTCCTGCGAGCCTGGCTCGCTCAAGCGCCGTCCCGAAGAACTGGAAGCGGGACGCTTCACTCAGGAAAGGACGCCCGATGTTTCTGAACGGGAGCCTGGAGAACTTCTCCGTGGCAGACATTCTCCAACTTCTCTCGTTCTCGAAGCAAACCGGAGCGCTTCATGTAACCGGAGAGATCACCGGAGTCCTCTATCTCGACGACGGTGAGGTCTACTTCGCCACTAGGGAAGATGCAGGGCACCTCGAGGACACCGTTGCCGCGGCCGGGATTCCCAGAGAAGACTGGAATGCTGCGCTCGAGAGCGCGGGGCACAATCATGCGGCGGGTCGGGCGCTCGCGGAACGCGGAGTGGCCGCCGACCTGATCGGCTACGTCGTGCACCACATCGTCTCCGACTCTACGTTCGAGCTCATGCGCATGCCGCGCTCAGGTGGAGCCTTCGACTTCCGAGTCGGCGAGCAGCACCCGGTGGGCCCGGCGCACAAGCTCAGAGTCGACGAGCTTGTCGCCGAGGTGAGAGACCGGCTCGCCGAATGGGAAGCGATCTCGGAGTTCATCTCTTCGCCCTCTGACCTGGTGTCGGCCCCCTCCGCGTTGACGGATGACTCGGTGGAGCTGACGGTGAGCCGCGAACAGTGGGCTCTGCTGGTGGCGACAATCCGTAACGAGCGTGCAACCGTCTCAGAGCTGGCCCGCGCGACGGATCGCTCAGAGGCCGAGGTTGTCGGCGCGCTGCACCCCCTCATCAGCTCGGGTCTGATGGAGGTCGAGCCGCACGCCGAGGCTATGGCCGCAGAGCCTTCGTCCGTGTTGGAGGCGGACTCAGACCCGCTCGCTCGCGAGATGTTCGAGGAGGCCCTGGGCTCGTTTGGTTCTCCCCCTGTTCTCGACTCTTCTGACGAGGAACTGGCCCTGTCCTGGGAGCCCCTGGAGCCTCAGCTCCCCGGAGGACCGCCGAGCGATCAGGCCGAGATGGACATGTTTGAGCCGATCGGCTCGGAGCTCGACGAGTGGAGACACGAAGGCGATTCCCTGAGCGATCCGCTGGAGGATCGCGACGATAAAGAGCAGGAGCAGGTCGGCGATTTGGAGGCAGAGAGTAGCGAGAGCCCGCTCTGGGATCTGGACCGTGCCGGCACGGATCTCGAGGAGACGCAAACGGTAGAAGAGCAGGAGGAGGAATCCCCCCTGTCCCCCGCAGAGACCATCGACGTGGGGCCGTCGGGGGCCGAAAACGCGGGCATCAGGACTATGGCTCTGCAGGAGCTGCGGGACCTGGCCGGGAGCGCCTCGGTGCAGCCCGCGACGGGAGCGCGTTCGACAAACTCAAGAAAACCCGCCGAGACCTCCGACGATCCGCCGCCGGCGCAACCGAAAGTGCGTGCGCTGAAGCGGATCATCGCCGCGGTCAGAGGCCTGTGACAGAAGCATGAGCCAACTAGAGGTAGTGACGATAAAGGTCGTCGTGACCGGACACTTCGCGGCAGGCAAGACGACATTGATCTCGACGATCTCAGAGATCCCAGTGCTCTTAACCGAAACCGGAGTCTCCGACGAGACTGCTGAAACCAAAGACCACACTACGGTAACCATGGACTTTGGCAAGCTCACGGTCAAGGACGAGGAAATGCTGGCGGAGCTCTACATGTTCGGGACACCCGGACAAGAGCGCTTCGACTTCATGTGGGACGTGCTGGCGGAGGGCATGGATGGATACATTGTCATGACCGATCTGTCGCGCGGCGAGCAGGCGCTCGACGAGGCCGCCTCCATCCTGAAGCATTTCCGCGGCATCTCGGATGCCCCCTTCATCATCGCCGCCAACCGCGGTGCGAGCCATCCGGAACTGCTCGAGCGTCTACACGACATCATGCGAGCCGGTCCGGACGCCACTATCGTTGTGTGTGAAGCGACCGACAAGGATTCGGCCAAGGAAGTTCTCCTGGTGCTGCTGATCAAGGTTCTCACGCAGCTCGCCGACGGCGCCGAAGTAGGCGTCGCCTAGTGCGGCGAGCAGAGCGTAAGAGAAGGTTCGCGCGATGAATGAGGCAAGCTTGATCGATAGCAGCGCGCTTCAGGAAGCCAGCACATTGGCGCGGCGCTACTGGAACACGTTCGAGCGCGATCCGGGTGCGGGACGGGCCATCGCGGGAGGCAACGCAGTGGTGATCGTCGACGCTCAGGCGCTGGCGATAACGCTTCCCACGGTGCTGGACGATCTGCTGGGAAGCGCGGGCGCCGAGCTCTCGATCTACGGCTTCGGCAAGTCCTACGGGCTCGCCGCGGCCCAGCACTTCGGAACCTGGGCTCGATCGCAAGGCGCGTCGGAGCACTGCGCCGGGTGCGGCGCGCTCTTCTGGCCCATGCACATCGGGCTGGCTGCGCGGATCACCGTATTGGAAGCTCATACGGAACCGCACGTGCTGCTTCTGGTAGAGATCAACCACGGGGTTCTGAGCGAAGTGCGCATCGGCGCCGGGCTCGACACCAAACCTGCACGCATGCTGGTGTCGGGAGTAGTTTCCGGGGCCCTCACACAGAAGTTCGGGCAACCTCTCGATGCGCGCGAGTTGTCCGGTGACGAAAGCACCTATCGCGTCGTGGTAGCGCCACCCGCGGTGCTGGCACAAGATCTAGCCGATCCGAAGCTGAGCGCCCCCACGAGCTCCTTCACCGGCGCGGTAGTGATCGAGGTCTAGAAACAGATGACTGATCCAGAACGGTTCCATCAGGCGATCAAGGCCCTGCGTTCCTCGGTCGACGGCATTCAGGGAGTGATGATCGCCTCCTCCGACGGGCTCATGCTTGCGCATGACATCGCCGAGGACGAGTCGCCACGGACGGCCGCAATGGCCGCCACCGCCCTCGGCCTGGGTCGGCGAATCGTCCAGGTCTTCGAGCAAGGCCACTTCGAGGAGATCCTGACACGCGGGAGCGACGGATACCTCGTCGTCTACGCCGCCGGAAGCAAGGGAGTCCTTGCTGTGGTGGCCCCTGCCAAGGTGAACCTGGGGCTTCTGCATCACGAGGCCCGGCGCATCGCCACGCACATCGCCGGCATCATCGGCTGATCTCTGGGGCCGCGGCTTCCACAATCCAGTCCGTCAGGTCGCCCGTCAAGGTATCGAGAGCAATTGCCGACAAATACCCGGGACGCCAACAACAGAAATGGAGGTAAACGCATGGGTAATGTCGCAGACAGCCTCAAAGCCTCGATGGAGATCGACGGCGCGCTTGGCGTCGCACTGGTCGACTACAACAGCGGCATGACGCTCGGAACCGACGGCGGAGGCCCTGATCTCGACCTAGAGGTCGCTGCCGCCGGCACCACCGAGGTAATCAGGGCCAAGATGAAGACCATGTCCAGGCTGGGTCTCGATGACAAGATCGAGGACATCCTCGTCACTCTCGGCACTCAGATACACATCCTACGAATGATGTCGAGCGCAAGTGGAGAGGGTCTGTTCATCTACCTCTGCCTCGACAAGAGCAAGGCGAACCTGGCGATGGCCCGCCGCGAGCTTCAGAACATAGAGCGCGGACTCAACATATAGCCGCCCTCCGATGACATCGCGTCGCCGAGTGGTGTTCAGATGCTCTAAATGGTCATCTCGCCACCACTCGGCATGATGACCCGTTCCATAGCGTCCAGCGGCGGCTCGAGGCCGGTCCAGATTCTCAGCGAAGCCGCCGCCTGGTGGACCAGCATGCCGAGCCCTCCCACGGCCTGAGCCCCTTCAGCGCGCGCTCGCCGTAGCAGCTCCGTCTCCGCCGGGACATAGACGAGGTCCACGACCACCTGGCCGGGCCCGAAGCGGGTGCCTGAAAGCGGATCGCCGCCGACCATGCTAAGAGGTGTGGCGTTGACCACGAGCGGGGCGGCCTTCGCAGACTCCTCCCGACGCTCCCATGCCACCGCCTGAACGTTATCTGCGAGCCCTGCGACGGCTGCTGCCGCCTCCGGGCGCCGGGCACAGACGGCGATGTCGTTCGCACCCATCTGTTCCAGCGCCCGGACCACCGCCCGCGCCGCTCCCCCGGCCCCCAGCACCAGCGCGCTGCGCCCCGATATGTCCACGCCGGACTGTTGCAGTGAAGCGCTGAAGCCGGCCACATCGGTGTTGTGACCGACCAGCGATTCGCCCACGCGCGAGATCGTGTTCACCGCGCCGAGGCTGCGGGCTTCTGCCGAGACCTCGTCGAGCAGCTCCATCACCGGCTCTTTGTGCGGCATCGTGACGTTTGCCCCCACGGCACCCAGCGCCCTCAGCCCCTCGACCGCGGCGGCGAGCCGCTCCGGCGGCATCGGCCACGCCAGGTAGGTCCACGGGATGCCCAGCGCCCCGAATGCGGCCCTGTGGATGACCGGGGACAAGGTCCTGCTAAGCGGCCACCCCAGCACTCCGAGAAAGCCCGGCCTATCCAGGGGTCCGTCCCTCAGCAGGACAGCTCCTGGTAAGTGGCCTTGTTGTTGAGGAAGTCGTCGTAGGAAACGCTGAAGGCGTGGGCGCCGCGGCAGTTCTTGAGCACGTAATAGAGCCACTTCCCCTCGGCCGGGTGGGCGGCGGCCTTGAGCGAGGCCGTCCCGGGCGCCCCGATGGGGGTAGGGGGCAGCCCCGCCACAACCCTCGTGTTGTAGGGGGAGTCGACCGCGAGGTCCGTCTCTGTCAGTTCTCGCTTGTGCTCGCCGAGCGCGTAGTTGACGGTGGCGTCGATGCCCAGCGGGATCCCCTGCTGCAGGCGGTTGTAGATCACCCGTGCGATCTTGGCTCGTTCGGAGTCGAGCATGGCCTCGGCCTCGACCATGGAAGCCACGACGACCGCCTCATAGACGCTCACACCGGTCCCCTGCACCTGGGAGAAGTCGACCGCGTTGGCGCGACGCTCGAACTCCTTCACCATGCGCACGGCCACGCTGCGAGCGTCATCCTTGGGCACCACCTGATAGGTCGAAGGCCACATCAGGCCCTCGAGTGTGTCGACGTCCTCTGGCTGCAGCGCCGAGCGGACCTTGCCGGAGGTGGCGAGACGCGTGAACTTTTGCCCCGAGATATCGGTGAGCTTCCTTAGAGTGGCCGCGAAGTCCTCGACCCAGGACCCCTCGGGAAAGGTGACGCTTACGAAGCGCTGCTTGGGGCCTTCCAGCAGTGTCTCCAGGGCGGCCCGGGCGCTGAGCCCCTGGGCCAGCTCGTAGCGTCCCGCCTGGATGCCCTCGGCCGCGCCCTCGAGGTTCAACGCAAGGCGAAAGCCGAGGGCGGACGGGATCACTCCGGAGGCCTCGAGCAGCTCGCCCACCTCGGCACCGGAGGCCCCCTGGGGGATTCTGATCGTGGCAGAGCCATGAGGACGGGAGGCGCCCCACAGGCCGATCGAGCGTAGGTAGAAGAAGCCGGCGCCGGCGGCGAGCCCGGCCAGCAGCGCGACCACCACCAAGAACCGCAGCAGTCGGCCACCCCGGCTCATGAGCGGGGGTGCGCGTCGAGGAAGCCTTGCAATATTGCCTGAGCCGCGACCGCATCCCTGAGCTTCTTGCGGCGCGGGGCCGATGCGCCCGCGGCGCGCAGCGCTCGCTCGGCCACGACCGTGCTGAGGCGCTCGTCGTGAAGACGCACCTCCACGGGGACGGCGGCCCTCAGGCGCTCGGCAAAGGCCTCGGCGGCGAGGGCCTGGGGGCCGCGATGTCCAGACAGGCTCAGCGGCATTCCCACGACGATCAGCGTCGCGCCGATCTCCTCACAGACGCCGACAATGCGCTCTATCGGATCGATGCGGGCCGCATCGATGACCTCCAGAGGCCGGGCGAAGCGAGTCCCGAGGTCCCCGGCGGCGAGCCCGATTCGGCGCCCGCCCGGGTCGACCCCAAGGATCATCCGTGCAGTGCGCGCCGCGCAGCCTCCGCGACCGCCTCGATCGCTTCCGGCAACCGCTCGGCGCGGGGCCCTCCCGAGATCGCCAGCTCAGGCTTGCCTCCGGCCCCCCCGCCCAACAACTCGGCCCCCCGGCCCAGAAGGGTTCGCGCCGAAACCCCCTTGTCGACAAGGTCCTTGGTCGCCGCGGCCACCAGGTTGGCGCGGCCCTGCGCCGCGGTGCCCAGCACGATGACCCCCGATCCAAGCCGCCCCCTCAAGCCCTGCGCCAGGGCCCGCAGCGCGTCGACGCCGAGATCCCGCCGCGCCACCACGAGGCGGCTGCCGTTGCACTCGATGGCAGCTTCGAGCAACTCCTGCGCGTCCTTTTCCTGGCTCTTGCGCTCGACTTCTTGAAGGCGGCGCTCCATGTCCTTGGTCGTCGCCTGCAGCTTCTCCACTCGTTCGGCCACGTCATCGGGCGCCACCCGCAGAAGGTGGGCGGCGCGCTCAAGCTCTCGCACCCTGCCTTCCAGGTAGGCGATCCCCTCGCGGCCGACCAGAGCCTCGACGCGGCGCAGGTTGGCGCCGACCGAGCCCTCGTGGGTGAGCACGGCCACGCCGATCCGGCTGGTGTGGGGCACGTGGGTGCCGCCGCACAGCTCCTTGGAGTAGTCGCCGATCTCAACCACCCGCACGAAGTCCCCGTACTTCTCGCCGAAGATAGCCATGGCGCCCGAGGAGCGGGCGAATTCGAACGTGGTCTCGAAGGCCCTCACGGAGTCGTCCTGCAGGACCCTGTCCTGAAGTTCTGCGGAGATGTCCGCGACCTGGGTATCCGAGAGTGCCTCGAAGTGCGTGAAGTCGAAGCGCAGTCTGCCGGGCTCGACCAGGGAGCCCGCCTGGGTGGCGTGGGCACCCAGCCTCTCTCTGAGGATGTAGTGGAGCACGTGCGTGGCGCTGTGGGCGCGCTCGGCCCCCTCACGTCGCGCTCGATTCACCTCGAGAACCACCGCATCGCCGGTGGCGATGGCCCCCTCGATGACCTCTGTCCGGTGAGCGGTCACGCCCGGAGCGATGCTGCGAGTTTCCACCACGCGCCCCGCTCCCGAGGGCGCCCGCACGAGGCCCCTGTCTCCCACCTGGCCGCCGCTCTCCGCATAGAACACCGTGCGATCGAAGAGCAGGTCGACGGTCTCGCCCGCGCTCGCCGCGGGGATTCCGCTTCCTTCCCTGACCACACCCACGACGGCTGCGTCTGCCTGGAGGTGCTCGTAGCCGATGAACTCGGTCTCTTGCATGTCCTGCAGAGGGGTCGTTGAGGCCTCCTCCCCCGTGTGGCGCGCCTCTCTGGCTCTTCGACGTTGCTCGTCCATGAGCTGGTCGAAGCGCGCCTGATCCACCTCCATGCCAGACTCGCGTGCGAACTCGGTGGTCATGTCGATGGGGAAGCCGAAGGTGTCGTGGAGCAGGAAGGCGACCTCGCCGGGCACCGCCGCGGCACCCTGAGAGCGGCCTTCCGCGATGGCGCGCTCGAGCAGGCCGAGCCCCTGGCGCAAGGTGGCGCCGAAACGCTCCTCCTCCTGAGCGGCGATCTCGGTGATGTCGTCGCGCCGCTCGGCGAGCTCGGGATAGGCGTCTCCCATCAGCTCGATGCAGCGCTCTGCGAGCGTGGCCAGCAACGGGGCCTCGAACCCCAGGAGCCGTGCGTGGCGCAAGGCCCGGCGCATGATCCGCCGCAGCACGTAGCCGCGCTCCTCGTTCGAGGGCCGCACTCCGTCGGCGATCATGAACGTCAGCGAGCGGGCGTGGTCTGAGAGGATGCGCAGGCCCACGTCGGAGCGGGCGTCCTTGCCGTAGACGATGCCGGTGAGCGCAGCCGCCTCGTCGATGAGCGCGAGCAGCACGTCGGTATCGAACACAGTCTCGACTCCCTGCAGGAGCATGGTCGTGCGCTCGAGGCCGAGACCTGTGTCGATGTTCTTGTGGGGCAGCTCTGCGATGGGCTCGATGGCGTCGTTGCAGTCGTTCTGCATGAACACGAGGTTCCAGAACTCGAGATAGCGTTCTTCGTTGTCGTCGGGTCCTTGGGGTGAAGCCTCGCCGTAACGGGGGCCGCGGTCGATGAAGATCTCCGAGCACGGCCCGCAGGGCCCGGCCTCGCCCATCGACCAGAAGTTGTCGGCCTTGCCGCGGTAGATGATCCGCTCCGGGCGCACACCGACGGCGTCGGCCCATATCTCGCGCGCCTCGTGGTCGGTCTCGAAGACCGTGACCCACAGCAGGTCCGGATCCATCCCGAAGCCTTCGGTTACGAGCTCCCACGCCCATTTCGAGGCGTCCGTCTTGTAGTAGTCGCCGAAGGAGAAGTTGCCGAGCATCTCGAAGAAGGTGAGGTGGCGCGCGGTCTTGCCGACCTCCTCGAGATCGTTGTGCTTGCCCCCGGCCCGAATGCACTTCTGAGCTGTGACCGCCCTCTTGTAGGGCGGGGTCTGCCGGCCCAGGAAATAGGGTTTGAACTGGTTCATGCCGGCGTTGGTCAGTAGCAGCGTGGGGTCGTCCGGAACGACCGACGACGACGCCACCCGATCGTGACCGCGCTCGGCGAAGAACGCCAGAAAGCACTCGCGTATCGTCCCGGAGTCCATGCCATCCATGTCCCCAGGTTACGACTTCGGGAGCCGGCGTCGCCTTAGTAGCGGGACTGGTTGCGGGCGCGGTTGCTTTCGAGCCGCTGGTTGATCTTGTCGAGCATGGTCCCGGTGATCGCGTTCGGCGTCAGCTGCGATCGCTTCTGCCGCAGCCACCGGTCCGCCTGCAGCGCTCCCATAGCCCCCATCACTATCCAGAACAATCGTTTCAGCATGGCGTCACCTTACCGCCCGCCCGAGTTTCTCGCCGAGTGGTGGAGCGCAGGGGGCTCATTGGTCATCTGATGACCACTCGGCCCTCTTCTGGTCGAGGTCGAGGGCCAGGTCCTGCTCCCTCCCGGCGATGGGCCTGTAATAACGGCGCTCGCGAAGCTCATCGGGCAGGTATTGCTGCTCCGCCCAGCCCCCGTGGTCGTGCGGATAGCTGTAGCCGCGGCCCGCGCCGAGAGAGCGTGACGCGCCCGAATGCGAGTCGCGCAGGTGGACCGGGACCGGCAGGGGGCCTGACGCCTTGACGTCCTCCTGCGCCTTCCATATCGCCATCGCCGAGGCGTTGGACTTGGGGGCCAACGCTTGATAGGCGGCCGCCTGTGACAGGTTGAGCTGGGCTTCGGGCAGCCCCACGAACTCGAGAGCGTGGTGAGCGGCGACGGCCACCTGTAGCGCGGTGGGGTCGGCGTTGCCGACATCCTCGGAGGCGAAGATCACCATGCGCCGGGCGATGAAGCGAGGGTCCTCGCCTGCGTCCAGCATGCGGGCGAGCCAGTAGACCGCGGCATCGGGGTCCGAGCCGCGCATCGACTTGATGAAGGCCGAGATCACGTCGTAGTGCCAGTCCCCCGCCTTGTCGTAGGGGAGAGCCCGTCGCTGCAGCGCCTCCTCGGCGGCCGCGAGGTCGAGCACTCCGGAGCCGGTCGCCGCGATCGTGGCGGCGGCCTCGAGAGCGTTGAGCGCGGCCCGCGCATCTCCTCCGGTGCGCGCGGCGATGTGAGCGATGGCTTCGGGAGCGGTCTCGACGCCGAGCTTGCCCAGCCCTCTTGTCGAGTCGGCGAGGGCTCTCTGCAGCAGCTCGATCACGTCGGCGTCCTCGAGCGCTTCGAGGCGGAACAGCAGACTCCGAGACATCAGCGGGGAGTTGACTTCGAAAGAGGGGTTCTCGGTGGTGGCGCCGCCGAGGATGATCCAGCCGTTCTCGACCGCAGGGAGCAGCGCGTCCTGCTGCGAC
The DNA here is from genome assembly GCA_050998655.1 of Actinomycetota bacterium. Taxonomy (GTDB): domain Bacteria; phylum Actinomycetota; class CADDZG01; order CADDZG01; family WHSQ01; genus JACDAL01. The sequence goes on along the minus strand of JBPCPZ010000030.1, from coordinate 589 downwards.
TTGTTGAAGCGATGGATCTCATCTAGGAACAGCAGGGTCTTGACGCCCTGCTGCGCCAGCCGGTCCTTTGCCTGGGCGATGATTTTGCGGACATCGGCCACTCCCGAGCTCACCGCCGACATCGGCTCGTAGTGGGCCTTGGAGGCCCCCGCGATGATGTGCGCCAGCGTGGTCTTGCCCGACCCCGCCGGCCCCCACAGGATGATCGAGGAGATCTCGCCGGAATCGATCAGGGCCCGGAGCGCCCGGCCCTCCGCCAATAGGTGGCGCTGGCCGTGAACCTCGTCGAGGATTTGGGGCCGCATGCGGGCGGCGAGGGGAGCGTAATCGGCGAAACGGTCGCTGAGCGAAGACTCGAACAGGTCCATCGGCCCATCGTAGGCCGACCTTCCCACGGTAGGAGCGTCTAGCGCTCATTTCGGGGGGAAGATCCGGGTTGTGGCGCGCGCCACTAGTCGCCAAGGCCATATCGACTTGACTGGTCCCATGCAAACCCAACTTGACCTGGCGTGCATGGAACTCGCCGCCACCCAGCATTGGTTGATAACCCGGGACCAAGTGCTCGACCTGGGGCTATCCCGACACGCGC
>JBPCPZ010000027.1:0-23583 GCA_050998655.1 Actinomycetota bacterium | reverse complement strand
ATGCTGCTTGGCTCTGCGCCCGTCGTACTCGCGCCACTCGAGGCCGCGCCGGTCGGGCGCCGCCAGCTTGTCGGGAAGTGCTTGGAGAACAGATGCAGCCTGAAGCCCTGCGTCGATTCGCTTGGCGAGTTCCACCTCTTCCTGAGCACTCAAGAGTGCGACACGTCCGATCTCTTTGAGATACATGCGCACCGGATCGTTGGTGGGTGCCTTGAGTGCCTGGTCAACCTCCCGCTGTGCCCGCACGCGATCCTCGTCCACGTCGACTGCCAAGGCCTCGGGCTGCTCCGCGAGAATAGCTTCATCCTCGGCAACCTCGACACCCAATTCGACGAGCCGCTGATAAACGGCGTCGGTCGCATCCGTGGTGACATCGAGCACAGACAGTTTCTCAGCCAGATCGGCTGCGGTTATGGATCCCTCCGCCTGAGCCTGCTTGATGATGGCCTGGATCTCGAGTTCGGCGGCTGCGGGCGGCTCGGTGCCCGCAACACCATCCCCAGGCGGGCTCTTGCTCAGCTCATTGTTGGGCTTTGCTGTATTGGATTCCTCCATCTACGGCGTCCCTCTCATTTGCTTCAAGAGCTCTCTGCGCTGCGCCTCGTGAGCCACGAGTTCGGTGAACAGCGTATCGTGGCGGGCCGGATCCTCGAGAGGATTGATCCCCTCCAGCACATCCCGCCGTGCCTTGATTTCGCGCTCCACGCTGAAAACTCTAAGGCGTGTGAACACTTCACGCACACGCGCCTCAGGATCATCGGAGACCGACATTCTCTCTCCGAGATACAACTCGGTATAGAGAGATTGTGCGTCCGGTGACAAGGCGGCCATCCGTTCGACGGCGGAACCGACCTCGCCCTGATCACGCGAAAAGCGAAACAGCTCACGGCGTGTCGCCGAAGTGAAGTGCGTATCCTCGAGATCCTGCGCCCGTCTTGCCGCCTCGTTTGCTCCCGTCAAGAGCAACAGCAGCGCTTCACGCTCGACCTTGACATGCCCTGACAGGCGGCGCTCCGGGACACGTGGCCTGCCCTCCGCTCCCTCCCCAGATATCCACGGCTGTTCGGCCACCACGCGACGCATCACATCAGGCTCGACTCCGATCAACCGTGCGGCGCTGAAAACATACTCGTGCCTGGCGATCGGGTCGGGATGTAGACCGAGCACCCTGACGGCCTCGCCCACTGCGCGCGAGCGGGCTTCGGGAGTATCCAGCGGGAGTCGTGCGAGGGTCTGCTCGAGCTTCACCTCCAGCAGAGGCCGCGCAGCTTCGATTGCCTTGCGAATTCCTTCGACGCCATCGGATGCAACTACCTCCGCAGGATCACGCCCCAGCGGCAGCGAGGCAGCTAGGACCTCGAGGCCGATCCGATGCATGATGTCGAAACCGCGCTCGGTTGCTCCTTTGCCGGCCTCGTCCGAGTCCAGCATCAAAACGGCCCGCTGGGAGAACTTCTTGAGCAACTCGAAATGAGTCGCGCCCAGAGCCACTCCGTTGGTTGCGACTGCTTCTTTCACACCTGCCTCGTGCAGGGCGATCACATCCGTGTACCCCTCGACCACCACGGCGGCTGCCCGCGCAATCGCCGACTTGGCGCGGTTCAAGCCATAGAGCACTCGCGATTTGGAAAAAGCGGGTGTCTCGGCGGTGTTCAGATACTTGGGCTGCGCATCGCCGAGAGCGCGTGCTCCGAACCCTATTACGTCTCCTTGCAGGTTCCAGGTGGGAAAGATAATGCGGTTTCTGAACGCGTCGAAGTAGTTCAGATCACGCTCGCTCTTGCGTATAAGGTCGGCTCGCTCGAGTTCTTGATGAGTAAAGCCAAGGCTCACGAGATGCTTGCACAGAGCATCTCGTCCCGGCGCATAACCAAGCTGCCAACGCTGCGCCACTTCGCTAGAGAAGTCGCGGCCTTCGAGATAACGGCGCGCCTGAACGGCGTCGGATGAGTTCATCAAGCGATCGTGAAAGAAGCGAGCAGCCGCCTCATTGGCCGCAATGATGCGCGCCCTGAGCCCCTGCGATCGCTGCTCACCCGGCCGACTCTCCTCGTACTGTAGCTCGAAGCCGACCTTGCGTGCGAGCCACTCGGTTGCCTCCGAAAATGGCAGGCCCTCTACCTTCTCCACGAAGCGGTAAATGTCTCCGCCTTCTTGGCATCCGAAGCAATGCCATAAACCCTTGGCTTCGTCCACCGTGAACGAAGGCGTCTTCTCGGAGTGAAACGGGCACAAGCCTTTGAAAGTGTGCCCGCCCGTTTTCTTCAGGTTTGAGTAGCCCGAGGCAAGCTCGACGATGCTTGCGCGCTCACGCAGAGCGTCTATGTCTTCGGCTCTTATTCTCGCCATGACCCTCCCCCGCGCCTACGCACGCGCTGAAACGAACAAGGGAAGTCCCGTCATCCTAGGGCCCCGAAGGCGGGAGCACGGGTCCCCGCCAGCTCCTCGAACGCTCTCAGGGCGAAACGGTCGGTCATCCCGGCCACGTAGTCGACCGCTCCTTCCCTCGAATCCTCCGCCCCTGGGGCGGAAAGTCCCTCGTGATGAGTCAGCAAGGTGCTCACCACCAGGGCCACAACGTCTTTGGTGGCGGTGGTGACCCGACCCAGATAGACACGCTCGAAGAGGAATTCGCGAGTTCGCCCCATGGCCTCGAACACCGGGCCGCTCATGCCGATCTTCCCGTCATCCTGCCAACACCCCAGGAGATCCCCCACCATGGTTTCGATGCGCTGGGAATGAGCGGTGCCCAGAACCTCCAGCGTCTCTGACGGGAGCTCCTTTTCGTCGAGGATGCCGGCCCTCACGGCGTCATCGATGTCATGGTTCAAATAGGCAATTCGATCAGCGTAACGAGCGATCTGTCCTTCGAGAGTCGAAGGCTTGGTCATCGACCAGGTGTGGTGCGCGATCCCGTCACGTACCTCCCAGGTCAGGTTCAGCGCCTCGAGCACCTCGACGATCCGCACCGATTGCAGATTGTGTCGAAACCCGGGCATGAACTCGGCCACAACCTCCTCCCCCAGGTGCCCGAAGGGTGTGTGCCCGAGGTCGTGTCCCAGACAGATGGCCTCGACGAGATCCTCGTTGAGTCTCAGAGCGCGGGCGATGGTCCGGGCCACTTGGGTGACTTCGAGCGTGTGGGTCAGCCGAACTCGGTAATGGTCCCCCTCGGGGGCCAGGAAGACCTGGGTCTTGTGCGCCAGGCGTCGGAACGGCTTGGAGTGAACGATGCGGTCCCGGTCTCGCTGCCAGCAGGTCCGCACCGCATCGTCCGGCTCTGCCAGACTGCGGCCGCGCGAGCGTGATGCGAGCGCTGCGCGCTCGTCCAGAGAAGCAAGTTCTGCGACCTCGGCCGCCAGTCGGTAACGGTCGTGCACCTGCATCACGTTACAGGGCGACTGTGACGCTTAGTCGACGCGGTACCTAATTGGCAGAAGATTGAGCCTCGCCCATGATCGCTTGACCGGCCGCCAGCCGGGCGGTGGGAACCCTGCGGGGTGAGCAGGAGACGTAGTCGAGGCCCAGCTTCTCGCAGAACCACACCGATTCGGGGTCGCCGCCGTGCTCGCCGCAGATGCCGAGGTGGATGCCGGGCTTGGCCGCCTTTGCCTCCTCCACGGCGATCCGCATGAGACGGCCGACGCCGGGCTCGTCGATCGAGACGAACGGGTTGTTCGGCACCAACTTGCGCTCCTCGTAGAGGCCGAGAAACTTACCGATGTCGTCGCGCGAGAAACCGAACGCGGTCTGTGCGAGATCGTTAGTACCAAATGAGAAGAAGTCGGCGTGCTCCGCAATCTCGCCCGCGGTCATGCACGCTCGCGGCAGCTCGATCATGGTGCCGAAGTGGACCGGGAGCTCGACCCCGGCCTTGTCCACGATCGCGCGCGCCACAGGCTCGAGCTCTTCGCGCATCTGGCGAAGCTCCTCCGCCGTTGCAACCAACGGAATCATGATCTCTACCCGCGGGTCGAGCCCCTTTTTCTTGAGCGACACCGCAGCGTCCACGATCGCTCGCACCTGCATTGCGTAGAGCCCAGGCTTGACGATCCCCAGTCGCACACCTCGCAGGCCCAGCATCGGATTGGCCTCGTGCAGCTCTCGAACCTTAGCGAGCAGCTCCTTTCGTTCCTCCAGCTTCTTCTTGCCCATCTTCTCGGCACCGGCTTCAGCGAGGGCGACCTCGACCTCGAGATCGACGTGGTTGGGCAGGAACTCGTGCAGGGGCGGATCGAGCAGGCGAACGGTCACGGGGAGGCCGTCCATCGCCTTGAAGATACCGATGAAGTCTTTTCGCTGCAGCGGGAGCAGCGCCTTGTAAGCGGCCTCCTCTTCATCCGAGCCGCTCTCCGCGAAGATCATCCGCCGCACCGCCTCGACCCTCTCGGAGCCCATGAACATGTGCTCGGTGCGGCACAGCCCGATGCCTTCCGCTCCTCGGCTGCGGGCGGCTTTCGCCTGTTCCGGAGTATCCGCGTTCGCCCGCACGCCGAGCCGGCGCTCCCGGTCTGCGATCTCCATGAATTGCTCGTAGGCATGCCACAGCTTCGCCTTGCGCGCCTTCTTGTTCCCGTCCATGGCGGCTTCCAGCGGCGACGGCTCGAGCTCGAGAGCCTCTCCATAGACGGTTCCGTCGGTGCCGTCGATCGTGATGGCGTCACCCTCTGACAGAGTCAGCTTGCCGACCGTCAGCTTCCTTGCCTTCACGTCGATGCGAAGCGCGTCGGCGCCGCAAACCGCGGAGATTCCCTCGCCGCGCGCCACGACCGCAGCGTGAGAATTGGTGCCGCCGGCGGAGGTGAGGATGCCCTCCGACACCACCATGCCGTGATAGTCGTCGGGGTTCGTCTCGCGCCTCGCCAGGATCACCTTCTCGCCGCGCTCCGCCCACTTGACCGCGTCGACGGCTGAGAAGACAAGGCTCCCCACGGCCGCGCCCGGAGAGGCGTTAAGGCCTGTGGCGATGGGGCTCTGGCTCTTCTTGAGCTCGGCCTTGATGCTGGGCTTCGCCAGCTCCTCGAGTCGAATCGCGGTGAGACGGTCGCGGAACGCCGTGTCGGAATCGGTGAGGTTCTCCTCGATCATATCGAAGCCGATGATCCACTCGGCGGCGCCAGTGCGCTTGCCGACGCGCGTCTGCAGCAGCCACAGCTTGCCATCCTCGACCGTGAACTCGATGTCGCACATGTCTTTGTAATGCCGTTCGAGCGTTCCCATGTGTGCAACAAGCTCCTTGAAGGGTGCCGGCTGGACCGTCGCCATCTCCTCTAGTTTCAGCGTGTTGCGAATGCCGGCCACCACGTCTTCACCCTGGGCGTTGGCGAGATAATCGCCATAAGGGACGTTCTCGCCGGTGGAAGGGTCGCGTGTGAACGCGACACCGGTACCGGAGTTGTCGCCCTTGTTTCCGAACACCATCGCTTGCACGTTCACCGCAGTGCCCAAAGAATCCGCTATCCGGTTTCTTCTCCTGTAGTCCTGGGCTCGCTTGTTGTCCCACGACTTGAAAACCGCCTCGATCGCGAGATGGAGTTGCTCGGTGGGGTCTTGGGGAAAACCTCGACGAGCCTGCTTCTTGATGAGCGATTTGAACGACTTGACCAGGCCCTTCAGCTCTTTCGTCTCGAGATCGACGTCGTTGGCCACGCCCTTCTTGTGCTTGGCCGCTTCGAGCGCCTCCTCGAACAGGTCCCCGTCGACGCCCATGACCGTCTTTCCGAACATCTGCAGCAGGCGCCGATAAGAGTCCCAGGCGAAACGCTCGGAGGACGTCTGGCGAATGAGACCCTCGATGCTGTCGTCGTTGAGCCCGACGTTAAGGACCGTGTCCATCATGCCCGGCATAGAGAACGGCGCCCCCGATCGGACGGATACCAGCAGCGGGTCGCGCGCGTCGCCGATCTGGCGTCCCATCTTCTCCTCGAGCTTCTTGCGGTCGTCTGCGACCTCGTCCAAGAGCCCGTTGGGGAACTGTTGTCCGTCCTCACGGTAGGCGTTGCACGCCTCGGTCGTGAGCGTGAAGCCAGGAGGCACCGGAAGACCAAGATTGGTCATCTCGGCCAGGTTGGCCCCCTTTCCTCCTAGCAAATTCTTCTGCGACGCGTCGCCCTCGGAAAAATCGTAGACCCACTTCTTCATGTCGCTAGATCCTCTCTCGTTTCAACATCACATTCATTCCTCGAATCTCTTTGTGAGATGCCCTAGAAGGGCTTCGACCGGCACTCGTTCCTGCTCCATGCTGTCGCGCTCTCTGATCGTGACCTGCTGGTCGTCGAGTGACTCGAAGTCCACGGTGACGCAATAGGGAGTGCCGACCTCGTCCTGGCGGCGATAGCGCTTACCGATAGAACCGGTGACATCCAGCTCGGTAACGAAGCGCGCGCGAAGGCGATCCGCCACTCGCTCCGCCACCGGCACCAGGTCCTGGTGTTTCGACAGTGGCAGAACCGCGACCTTAGTCGGCGCCAAGCGGGGGTCGAGCTTCAACAGGACCCGCTTCTCGGTCTTGCCGCTCGCGGTACGCGCTTCCTCCTCTCGATAAGCATCGATTAGAAAGGCGAACAGAGGCCTCTCGACTCCGACCGAAGGCTCGATCACGTAGGGCATGTACCGAGCCTTGGTATCGGGATCGAAATAGGAAAGATCCTGGCCCGAGCGCTCAGAGTGAGCCTTGAGATCGAAGTCAGTGCGGTTGGCGATGCCCTCGAGCTCGGACCAGCCCATGCTCGGAAAGTTGTACTCGATGTCGAGTGTGCGCTTCGCGTAGTGTGACAGCTCATCCACCTCGTGCTCGCGCAGCCTCAAATTCTCCGGACGGATGCCCAAGTCCAGATACCAGTTCATGCGCTGCTCGATCCAGTACTCGTGCCATTCTTCGTCGGTGCCCGGCTCGACGAAGAACTCCATCTCCATCTGCTCGAACTCACGCGTCCTAAAGACGAAGTTACCCGGAGTGATCTCGTTGCGGAACGACTTGCCCTGTTGAGCGATTCCGAACGGGACCCTCTTGCGCGAGGACTGCTGCACGGTCGCAAAGTCGACGAACATCCCCTGGGCGGTCTCGGGCCTCAGATAGACGACATGGGCCGAGTCCTCGACCGGACCCATGTGCGTCTTGAACATGAGGTGAAACTGACGGGCCTCGGTCCAGGCAGGGCCGTTGCCACAATGAGGACATGGCCGCTCGAGATCGACGTGGTCGGCACGAAAGCGCTTGTTGCAATTGGTGCATTCGACCAGCGGGTCTGTGAAAGTCTCGACATGCCCTGACGCCTCCCAGACGCTGGGCGCCATGATGATCGAGCTCTCGAGCCCCACGACGTCCGCACGTGAGTGCACCATCGCGTGCCACCATTGCTGCTTGACGTTCCGCTTGAGCTCGACCCCCAGCGGCCCCCAGTCCCACGCCGACCGAAGCCCGCCATAGATTTCGCTCGAGGGGAAGACGATGCCCCTGCGCTTGCACAGGTTGACGATCGTGTCCATGGATGGGGGTGCCATGCAGGCATGATAGTCGTCGAGAAATTGAGAGATTGGCAGGTGATCAGCCCGCTCGGGCCCGGATGAAACCTAGCGTCACAGAGGAAGCGCAAGCTGCGTCTACCGGCTACCGGCGGGGCGAGTCACCGCGCCGCCCGTTGCTGGACACAGTTGCCGCCGCGAGCTGGAAGTTCCTGGCGATCGCCCTGGCGCTCGCCGTTATCGTCTACGCCCTGGTCGAGCTGCGAGTGGTCGTGTTTCCGGTCATCGCGGCGCTGTTTGCGGCCACGCTGATTCACCCCGCAGCCAATTGGTTGCAGCAGCGAGGGCTCCCTCGCCTGGCCTCCGTGTGGGTCGCGATCCTGGGAGCTCTCCTCCTGCTCTCGGGCGTGGTCGCCTTCCTCGCGCCGCAGGTAGCCAACGAGTTCGGCACCCTCTCCGGGGACGTCAGCCGGGGCTCCCGGCAGGTCATCGAGTGGCTTAGCCGTGGGCCCCTGGAGCTCAGCCGCGAGGAGTTGAATCGTTACGTCGAAAACGCCAACGAGCAGCTGCGGGCGAACTCGAGCTCCATCACCTCGGGAGTGCTCGCCGGAGCGATCAAGCTCGGCGAGGTTCTGGTCGGCATCATCCTCACGTTCGTGCTGACGTTCTTCTTCGTCAAGGACGGCGCCGCTATGTTCGCGTGGTTCACGAGTCAGTTCGCGGAACGACGTCGACAGAGCCTCAACAAGCTCGGCGTGAGGTTGTGGGAGACGCTCGGCGCCTACCTGCGGGGCCTCGCCTTAGTGGGCTTGGTCGACGCGGTGCTCATAGGCATCGCTCTTGTGCTCATCGGCGTTCCGCTTGTCATACCTCTGGCCGTGCTGACCTTCTTCGGCGCCTTTCTCCCGCTGATAGGCGCGACGGTTGCTGGGGTCGTCGCCGCCCTCGTCGCCCTGGTTTCAGGCGGAGTGGTCGACGCGCTCCTGGTAGGCGTCGCCATCCTGGTTATCCAGCAGGTCGAGGGCCACGTGCTGCAGCCGGTTGTGCTAGGACGGGCGATCAAGCTACATCCCACCGCGGTGATTCTCTCGCTCGCAGCCGGCGGCGTCCTTGGCGGGATCGCCGGCGCGTTCTTGGCCGTGCCCGTCGCAGCCGTCAGTAGCGTGATCGGAGGCCACATCAAGGCCGAGCGCGAAGCCGAGCCTCAGGCCAACTGAGGACCGAACCACCATAGAAACCGCACTAGGCCTCGGAGCGGTGTTTCTCCTCATACTTCTCACCGGCTTCTACGTCGCCGGCGAGTTCGCCCTGATCGCCGTCGACCGCAATCGGATCGAGCAGATGGCCAGGCGCAACCACCGCGGAGCAGTCACCGCTCTGGGCGCCCTCAGGACGCTGTCCTTTCAGCTTTCGGGAGCCCAGCTCGGCATCACCGTGACCTCCTTGCTCGTCGGCTTCGTGATCGAGTCCACGGTAGGCAGGGCGTTGCAACCACTCGTCGAGCTTGTGCTGCCGGGAGCGACCTCGCTGCAGGTCTCGACCGTGCTCGCCCTCCTTCTGGTCACGGCGTTGCAGATGGTCCTGTCCGAGCTCGTCCCGAAGAACCTGGCCATAGCCCGTCCTCTGGCTCTGGCGACCTCCATCGCCGGTCCCCTGCGGCTGGCGAACGGCGCCTTCAAGCCTCTGATCACATTCCTGAACCGGGCTGCCAACTGGACGGTGCGGCGCTTCGGCATCGAGCCGCAAGAGGAGCTCCTCGGGGTCCTGTCCATGGACGACCTCAAGCGGCTCATCACATCGTCGCGCCGCGAAGGCGTCCTCCCCGAGGAGGAGTTCGCCCTGCTGACGAAATCGATCAATTTCGGAAGAAAGACCGCCAGCGATGCCCTCCTCCCGCGCACGTCGGTGATCTCCGTGAGCGCAGATCAGAGCCTGGCAGAGCTCGGCCACATCGCAATCGAGAGCGGCCACTCCCGCTTCCCGGTGCAAGGAGAGGGGGGGATCGACGACATCGTCGGCACTGTGCTGGCCAAGGACAGCTTCCGCTTGCCGTTCTCGGAGCGGGCCGCGGCAAAGGTCTCACAAGTCATGCAGGAAGCGCTATTCGTCCCCGAGTCGCGGGCGCTCAAGTCACTGCTTGCCGAGATGCGCAGGCAGCGCAGGCACCTGGCCGTGGTCGTGGACGAGTACGGCGGCACAGCCGGGATTATCACCCTCGAGGACCTGCTCGAGGAGATCGTGGGGGAAATCGATGACGAGTACGACCCGCAGGCGCAGCCCTCGCGCCTGACCTCGCCCACCCGCGGCGTCCATGTCGTCGAGGGGAGTTTTCACCCCGACGAGGTTCGGGAACAGACCGGCCTCCAAATTCCCGAGAGCGAGCATTACGAGACGCTCGCAGGCTTTCTTCTCTCGGAGCTCGGAAGGATCCCCAGACAGGGCGACCACATCGCCTACAAGAGCTGGGAGCTGAAGGTCACCAGGATCGAAGGCAGGCGCATCGCCGAGGTGCTCGTGGTGGCACCGGCTGCTGAGGACGAAGAGCCAGAGGCCGGAAGTCGGGGCCGGGAGACCGGGGACACATGACGCTCTGGTATCTGGTTGCGGCGGCGCTTCTCCTGGTGGCCAACGGGTTCTTCGTGGGGGCCGAGTTCGCGCTCACGGCCGCGAGGCGCTCTCAGCTGGAGGACCTGGCGGCAAAGGGCGACGGCGCCTCCAAGACCGCACTGCTGTGCATAAAGGAGCTGTCCTTCTCGCTCGCCGGCGCACAGCTCGGCATCACGATCGCGTCGTTGCTGCTCGGCTTCATCGCGGAACCGTCGGTGGCAGTGCTCATCGAGGATGCTCTCCACCCGCTCGGCCTTTCGGAGACCGTTCTGCACTCGGTCGCATTCGCCATCGCACTCGTCATAGTGGTGTTCCTTCACATGGTCGTGGGCGAAATGGCGCCCAAGAACATGGTCATCGCCCGGCCCGACGAGAGTGCGCGGCTGTTGGCCCCGCCCTTCCGCCTCTTCGTCAACCTCTTTCGGCCCTTCATCCGAGCCTTGAACGCCGTCGCCAACGGCATCCTTCGCCTCTTTGGAGTTGAACCTCAGGACGAGCTCGGGGAGAGTCATTCGGCGGAAGACATCTCTTCGCTCATCTCCGAATCGGCGCGCGAAGGACTTTTGGGACAGGTGGAGCACCGGCTCTTGTCGGGAGCAATCGGCTTCGGCGACAAGAACGCTGCCGACGTCATGGTGCCGCGGACCGAGATGAACGCGCTGGCGGCCGAGTCGACCCCCGCGGATGCCGAACGCCTCGTGCTCAAGACCGGTCACTCACGCCTACCGGTGTTCGCCTCGGACATCGATCACGTCCTCGGCTTCGTCCACTCCAAGGACCTGCTTCGAGTCGATGCGGCTGCGCGTGATCGGGTACTCGAACGGGGCCTTATCCGCGCCATGCTCGTGGTGCCGGAGTCTCGCCGTCTCCACGCCCTCTTGTTCGACATGCGCCGGGAGCGCCGTCACTTCGCGCTGGTGATCGATGAGCACGGCGGCACCTCGGGAATCGTTACCATCGAAGACCTTATGGAGGAGCTCGTCGGGGAGATTCGCGACGAGTACGACGCCTCGGAGCTCGGCATCGAGCAACTCTCGGACCATCGTTTCGTGGTGCCCGGCTCGCTGCGCATCGACGAGGTCGCCGAATACGTCGGTCTGGAGCTCCCCGAGGGCGACTACGAGACCGTCGCCGGATTCGTCATCGATCGCCTCGGCCGCATTCCCAGGCGCCGCGATTCCGTCCGCCACGGTGGATGGCGGCTGCGGGTGCGGAGCATGCACCGACGCCGAGTGGTCCAGGTTCTGATCGAGCCCGCCGGCGAACCAGAGGGGGACGGGCCCGAGATCGAGGGGGTCGGGACAGAGGGGGCCGAGGTTGCACCCGGAGGTAGCCTCAGCTCATGAGCTCCCCTGATAACAAGCTCACCCGGCGCTGTCTCTTCCGGGCGGCCTTAGGCGCGCTGGCGGTTGCAGCCGGGCTCATCGCCGCCTCCAACGGACGCCTACGGAAAGACCCTCTCATCCTCGGCGACGTGGTCTCGGCCACCGAACAGCTCCTGGTCGTGGGCGGAGCTCTGCTGATCCTGCTGGGCGGCTTGATCGCGGTCCGGTCGATCGCGCGCGCCCTGAGGAGCTTGGGCGAGGAGCACATCGGCGACGCTCGGGGGGCATCGCTCGCCTTCGTGTGGACGATCTCAGGCTACGCGCTGATCCTGATCCTGGTGTTGCAGGCGCTCAAGGTCGACCTGGGCGGCCTCTTGGTAGGGGGCGCTATCACCGGCGTCGCGCTGGGCATCGCCGCCCAGCAGACCCTCGGCAACTTCTTCGCCGGCCTGGTTCTCCTCATCAACCGGCCCTTTGCCGTGGGTGAGCACATCGTGCTTCGATCCGGCCCCATGGGTGGTGAGTACGACGGCCGCGTCACCGACATCTCGCTCTTCTACATCGGCATGGTCACCGAGACCGGCCCCGTCGCGCTACCCAATGCGCACGTGCTGATGTCGGCGATCGGTCCCGGGGCCAAGGCTCCCGTCGAGGACGATAAAGAGGAGGAGGGCAAGAAGGAAAATGAGCCGACGCCCGCGGGGGCGGGGGGTGCGCCGGACCACTCCAAGGGGGTCAGCGGCTAGAGGCTCTCTTGCGCCATAAATAGGGTCAGCTCCCGAGGCCTCCGAAGCGCCGCTCCCTGGCCGCGTAGTCCTCGAGCGCCTCGAACAGGGCGTGACGGTCGAAGTCGGGCCACAGAACCTCGGTGAAATAGAGTTCGGCGTAGGCGGACTGCCACAGCAAGAAATTTGACAGACGCCGCTCCCCCGACGTGCGTATCAGCAGATCCACGTCGGGAAGGTCGGGGGCATAGAGGTTCTCGGCGATAGGGCCGTGGACGGCTGCGTCCTCGAGCTCGGCCCGGCCCCCGTAGTTGAAGCACACCACCAGCTCCAGCTTGTCGCCGTGAGCGGTGAGACTGTCGGCCCGGTCGAACTCCTCGAGAAGCTCTGCGGGCACGCCCTCCCGGCGGCCGACTCTGCGGATGTGCACCCCCATGGCGCCAGGCCCGTCCCGGCGGCGGCGCGGCAGGATCCGATTGAAGGTGAGCAGGAAGTCGACCTCGTCGGGGGGCCGCCCCCAGTTCTTGGTCGAGAACGCGTACACGGACATGTAACGCACGCCGGCCTCGAGCCCGCCCTGGACGACGTCGAACAGCGCCCGCTCCCCCGCCTCGTGGCCCGCGGTGCGCGGCAACCCTCGCCCGGTCGCCCAGCGGCCGTTGCCGTCCATGATGAGGGCGACGTGGCGCGGAACACGGGGGCCTGAATCGGACACGGCGCTAGTGCTCCTGCGCGGTAATAACGTCAGCATCCAGGTCGGCACGGCGCGCCGTGGGCAAGGCGCGAAAAGTCGTGCGTACCCGGAGGGTACGTGCGCGACAGGTGGAATCCCAATTCCGACCTCGGGGGATAAAAATCCCAATTCCGACCTCGGAGGAGCCGCCGGAACTGACGCAAAGGTGCACTTAGACGGTGAGAAGCGAAAGGCTCCTGAGGGGACGCTCGAGGTGATACTCGGCGTAACGCCTCAGCGAGTCGGTGGCTTCCAGCACGGCCGCCGGCTCGGCGGTCCGTCCGAAGTCGGAGGCGAGCAGCTCGGCCAAAAGGGCGAGACCCTGGGGGCTGAGCCGCCACGCGCCCTCGTCCTGGCTCCAGCAACCCCGGCACAGCGCTCCGCCCAGAGCGGCGCTGAACGCTCCCAGGCCCCCGCCGGCGCCGCACCCGGCGCAGGTGTTGAGCTGCGGGTGGAAGCCCGAGATCGACAGCAGCTTGATGGCGAAGGCCGGAACGACGGTGTCGCACGTCGCACGTGAAGCTGCATCGAGCCCGCCGACCAGAAGGTCATAAACCGTTCTCGAGCTCTCGTTATCGGGCGTGATCTTGTCCACCAGCTCACAGAGGGCTGCGGCGGCCGAAAGTCGAGTCAAGTCGCTGCGTGCCTCCTTGTGGGAGTCGAGCAGCTGCGCCGCGGTGATCGTGTCGAGATTGCGGCCGCTATAGAGCATCAAATCGAGCCGGGAGAAGGGCTCCAGGCGGCCCCCGAAACGGCTCTTGGTCTTGCGCACGCCCTTGGCGACGGCCCTTATCTTGCCGCCGTGAGCCGTGTACAAAGTAAGGATGCGGTCGGCCTCACCCAGCTTGATCGTCCTGAGGACGACTCCCTCGTCTTTGTAGAGCCCCGGCATGGCTCCACTCTAGTGGGTCGGTGTCCGGCCTCCCCGGCGCGGCGGCAGGTTCGCAAACGCGCCCAGAGCGCGCCTGGGTACGTTCCGGACTCTGAGGCGCTCTGAGCGCGTTTGACTCCGCTCACCCGGGCCCGGGTCATGCGGGCTCAAATGTGGCGTGCGCCACAGTTTCGCTTGCGCCGGGCTGATTCCATAGCCGACATGAAGCCGCTAAGAGCCTGCACGGCCATCGCAGCCGGGCAGTACGGAGCCATCGCTCGTTGCCAGGCGCTGGCTGAAGGGATGACTGCCCGCCAGATCCACGGATCCCTGGCCACGGGCCGGTGGCGGATCGAGCTACCGGCAACCTATGCGCTCGTCGACTTCCCCCGGACGTGGTGGCAGCAAGCCAAGGCGGCAGAGCTGTGGGCGGGCCCACAAGCGGCCGTGACCCACTCCTCGGCCGCGTTCGTGTGGGGCTTCGAAGGATTCGCCCCCGGCCCCGTAGAGGTCGCCACGACCCGACGTCTGCGTTCGACGGAGCTGATCATTCACCGAGTCAAGGGGTGGGAGGAGAGTGAGCTTGCAACCCGAGCCGGGATCCGCCTCACCGCAGTGGAACGCACCATCGCCGATCTCGCCGGCTCCATGAACTCGGCCCGTCTCGAAGCACTTGTGGACGAGGCCATGCGCCGACGACTCACCTCCGAGCGCCGGATCTCCAAGTATCTCGCCGGACTTGGTCGCGGACCTCAGGGGGTGGCTGGGCTCCGGGAGGTGTTAGCCGCACGACGCAGCGGTCCACCGGCTGAGAGTCCGCTGGAGAGCATGCTCGACCGTCTCCTGCGAGGGTCAAGCCTCCCGGCAGCCGAGCGGCAACATACGATTGTTCATGAGGGCAGATTCGTCGCCCGAGTCGACTTTGCGTGGCCCGTTACAAGGTGGCGGTCGAGGCTCAGGGACGCACACATCATGGCGATGGCACGTCGTTCGCCAGGGACCTGACTCGTATAAACGCCCTGTCCGAGACTGTCTGGACCGTGCTCTACGTCACTTGGAGTGACGTCCACCGCCGCCCGCGACAGACATTGGAACTGTTCGAGAGGGCATTGAGGCGGGCCGGGCTCCGGTAGTCAATCGCGCTCGGCGCGCCTGGGAGTACGAAATCGGGACTCAGGCGCGCTTGGGGCGCGTTTGACTACGTCGGGCTGGGCCTGGGGGCCTGGCGGGGGCCGGGCTCGGGCCGGGCTCCGGTAGTCAATCGCGCTCGGCGCGCCTGGGAGTACGAAATCGGGACTCAGGCGCGCCTGGGGCGCGTTTGACTACGTCGGGGCAGGGTTCGGGGACCGGGCTCCGGTAGGGCTCGGGGCCTGGGGTTAGGCGATGCCGATGCGCAGGTTCAGTATCCGGCGCTCGCCGTCCCGCTCGACGATGTCATAGGTCACCCTCTGGCCGGGGCGCAGGAACCTGAACATCCCCAAAGAGTCCCCGTCGAAAGGGGTCTCGGTGCTGCCGTCGTCGGCCACCAGCATCCCGGTCTTGGTGATCGAATCATACGATTTGACCGTCGCCTGGGGCATGGTCAGGATGCTAACAGTGGCCCTCAGTGCCCGAAGCCGAGCCGGTCGAGAGCATGGGGCCGGCGCTGCCAGTCGCGCTCGACCTTGACCGTGATGTCGAGATATACCCGGCGCCCGAACAGAACCTCGATCTCCAGACGGGCCTCCGTCCCCGCTTCCTTCAGCAGCCGGCCCCCCTTCCCGATGACCATTCCCTTCTGAGACTCCCGTTCGACCAACACTCGGCTGTAGATCTCGAGGACCCCGTCGTCGCGCTCGATGAGCTCGTCGGTGGATACCGCGATCGAGTGCGGCAACTCCTCGGAGGTCCTCTTCAGAAGCTTCTCGCGCACCAGCTCGGCGAGGAAGACGGGCGGGGGCTGATCCCGGCGGGTCCCCAGCGGGTAGTACATAGGCCCCTCTTCCAGACGGTCGGCCAGGAGCTTGGACAGAAGCTCGACCCCCTCGCCGGTGCGGGCTGAGGTGGGGATGAACTCGGCGAAGGGCCCAAGTTGCGTGGCCGCGGTGAGAGCAGCTGCCGTCCCGGCCCGCCGCGCGGCGTCGATCTTGTTGACGGCACAGAAAACCGGGACCTCGGCGCCGGCCAGGTCCTGCGCTACCCGGACATCGCCCGTGCCCACTCCCGCACGGGCGTCGACCACGAGAAGGGCGATGTCGACGCCCGCCCACGCCCGGCGCACGACCTCGTTGAGCCTCTGACCCAACAACGTGCGCGGCTTGTGATAGCCGGGAGTGTCGATGAACACCATCTGTGCATCGGGGAGGTCGAGGATGCCTCGCACTGCGGAGCGCGTGGTCTGGGGGCGATTCGAGGTTATGGAAACCTTCTCTCCCACCAGCGCGTTGACAAGCGTGGACTTACCGACGTTCGGACGCCCCACCACTGCTACAAAGCCCGAGCGGAAGCTCACTCGGGCTCGCTCTGAACCGGAGTCTTCGTGATAACGACCTTTTGAATACGCCGTCCAGTCACGCGCTCGGTGCGAAACTGCAGGGAGTCATAGCGAACGGTCTCGCCTACGGTAGGGACGCGGCCCGTGAGTCCGAACACCAAGCCGCCGACGGTGTCCCATTCCTCGTGGGGCAACTCCACCTGCAGCAGCTCGTTGACTTCATCGATCGGCATCTTGGCGTCGACTCTGATCGTGCGGTCGTCAATGGGCTCGACCAGCGGCTCTTCTTGGTCGTACTCGTCGACGATCTCCCCCACGATCTCCTCTATGAGGTCCTCGATCGTGACGAGCCCCGCGGTCCCTCCATACTCGTCGACGACGATTGCCATATGCACGCGCTCTTCCTGCATCGAGCGCAGCAACTCCGCCACCTTCTTCTGCTCCGGCACGAACAGCGGTGTACGGCTCAGGTCGCTCACTTTGCGGCCATTCGACGCCTCCATCGTCCTCAGGAGATCCTTCGCATAGAGCACACCGACGATGTTGTCGGTGTCGCCCTCGTAGATGGGAATGCGTGAGTAGCCCGCCCTCACGATCTCCTCGAGAGCCTGCGCCACCGTGGAGTTGTTGGGAATTGCGACCATGTCGGTCCGCGGCACCATCACCTCGCGCACCACCGTATCTCCGAACTCGAACACGGAATGGAGCAGCTTTTTGTCCCCAATGTCCTCCTCCTCGTCTTCATCCGTCGAGTCGGACTGGAGGCGGATCTCCTCTTCGGTGGCGAAGGGTCCCTTGGGGAGGGGATGGCCGGGAAGGATCACCATGATCACATTCGTGATGGCTATCAGCAGCTTGCCAAGTGGTTTTAGCGCTGTGCCAACGATCAGCACCGGGATGGCCGCCAGCAGGGCCGCTCGTTCGCTTCTCTGCACCGCGAAGGAGCGAGGCACGGCTTCAGAAACCACGAACAGACCAAGTGTCAACACACCGGCCGCCAGCACTTGCACGGCCCCCTCCCAGCGAGACGCGGCCCAGTTTACCGTAAGAGCGGTGCCCACCACATAGGCCAGCAAACGAACGAGCAACAAGGCATTGCCGAAGGGGGCAGGGTTCTCCACGATGCGCAGCAATGCACGCGCGTTACGACTCTTACGCTCCTGGACAAGATGATGCGCCTTAGCGCGGCTCACGCGCGCGAACGCGGACTCGGCGAGCGCGCCGAACGAGGCCACCAAGGCCAACACGCCCACCAAGACAAGTGCCAGCGCGTTGAACACTAGTGCTCCTGCGCGGAAGTAGCGTCAGCGTCCAGGGCGGCCCTGCGCGGCAGATTGAATCCCAATTCCGACCTCGGCGGAGCCGTGGGCAAGGCGCGAGGAGCCGAGCGTACCCGGAGGGTACGGGAGCGACAGATAGAATCCCAATTCTGACCTCGGCGGAGCCGTGAAACGCTGCCATCGTCGATGCAGGGATGTTCTGGTGCGATACTACTCCCAATTCCGACCTCGGCGGAGCCGTCGGGACTTACGCAAAGGTGCATTGGGCCCGCACTAAGTTGCTGGGGAGAACGATTCGATGATCTGGCCGAGACAATCGTCCATCCTCGACTTGTCCGTCGGGCCCTGGTGATCATAGCCGAGCAGGTGAAGCGTGCCGTGGACGAGCAAAACCTCGAGCTCGCGCTCGTAGGAGTGCTTCTCAGCAGTCGAGTTGTCGAGCGCAATCTCCGGGCACACAACAACGTCGCCCAACAACAGCACCTCGTCCTCCTCGTCCTCCATCATCGGGAACGCCAGGACATCGGTGGGCTTGTCCTCGTTGGCGAAGCGTTGGTTGAGGAGGAGCATGTGTGAAGGAGAAACGAAGAGCACGGAAAGCTCGGCATCCTCATCCACTTTCAGGAAATCGAGCGTATGGCGGGCGAGCGCCGACAGCCGCGCTTCTGGCACCGGCATCTCCTGTTCGTTTGCGACGAAGACTTCCATCACTATCGATTGCCCGCCTCGGTATAGAGACGATAGGCCTCGACGATATCCTGCACAATCTTGTGTCTGACTACGTCACGAGCATCGAGATACGAGAACTCCACCCCCACAATGCCCTGAAGGATCTCCTGAATCACGATCAACCCCGAGCGTGTGTTCTGAGGCAGATCGACCTGAGTAACATCGCCCGTAACCACCGCTTTGGAGCCAAAGCCGAGCCGGGTGAGAAACATCTTCATTTGCTCGGGTGTCGTGTTCTGTGCCTCGTCCAGGATGATGAAGGCGTCGTTCAGAGTTCTGCCTCGCATGAAGGCAAGGGGAGCGATCTCGATCCGTCCCTGCTCGACATAGCGCGTGAATGTTTCCGGTTCGAGCATCTCGTAGAGCGCGTCGTAGAGCGGCTTGAGGTAGGGATCGATCTTGGCCGCGAGGTCTCCGGGGAGAAAGCCCAGCCGCTCACCCGCCTCGACCGCAGGGCGCGTCAACACTATGCGCGACACATCCCCTGCCTTGAGCGCTCGAATCGCCATCGCCACGGCGAGATAAGTCTTGCCGCTGCCCGCCGGGCCTATCCCGAACACGATCGTCGACGCGCCTATCAAATCGGTGTAGCGCTTCTGTCCCACCGTCTTGGGCCGGATAGGCTTCCCCGTGTGAGTGACCACGACGGTATCGCTCAACACCTCCGAGGGTCGGATCTGGCCGTTGGACTTGACGATCTCCATCGATCGTCCCACCGCATCACGAGTGAGCATATGGCCACGGTCCATCAGCTCTATGAGCTCGTGGAAGAGCCGCGAGAGCTGCTCGGTTTCCTCCACCGACCCGGTCAAGACAATCTCGTTGCCGCGCACGAACACCTGGGCATCGAAAGAGGATTGGATGAGCTTGAGCAGTTCGTCCCCGGGCCCCACCAGACCTACCATCTCGTGGTGAGTGGGGACGAGAATCTTTACTTGCGTCGTCGTCAACATGCTAGTGGTCCGTAGTCTACTGCCGGGGAGCTCAACCCGGGTGCCAGCCCATAGCCCGGCCCCCCAGAAGGTGGAAGTGGAGGTGATCGACGCTCTGGCCGGCATCGGGCCCGATGTTGGACACGATGCGGTGCCCCCCGGCCAGCGACTCATCCTGTGCAATGGACGTCATGACCTCGAACATCTCTGCGAGGAGCGAACCGTGCTCCCCGGTCAGCTCGGACGCCTAGGCGATGTGTTGCTTGGGTATCACCAGTACGTGAACGGGGGCTTTGGGATTGATATCCCTGAATGCCATTACAGTCTCGCGTTCGTGAACTACGTCGGTGTCTATCTCGTGAACCGCTATTTTGCAGAACAGACAGTCCTGTGCCACAGTCCTCCCCTCAACGTCCATGGCGCCGCCCCTGGATTCCGTCGGCGCGCACGCGCTCACCCACGACGTCGTGGATGCTACCGAGAAGGCCTTCCCCCTCGAACCACACCCGCACGTAATCGTCCGTTTGCCCGGAGCACACATGCACCCCTTCGACTGTCCGTTCGTCCTCGACCAAGACCTGAAGAGGCCGCTCGAGGTGATCGGCGAGCCACTGCGCTCGGATCCGGTTGCCGAGGTCGATGAGCATCTTGGAGCGAGCCTTCTTCGTCTCGGGCGGGACTGCGTCGGCGAGCGCGGCCGCTGCGGTGCCGGGTCGTGGCGAGTAGCGGAACACATGCAGTTTCGAGAACGACAGCTCTCTCACGACCTCCATTGTGTTGTTGAAGGCGGCATCGGTCTCAGTAGGAAAGCCTACGATCAAGTCGGTGGCAAGGGCCAGGTCGGGAAGCGCCCCCTGCGCCCGGCGCACGGAGTCGACGTACTCATTGATGCGGTAGGGCCGGTTCATCGCCGCAAGCACTTCGTCATCGCCGGACTGCAACGGCACGTGCAGATAACGACAAATCCGAGGCTCGTCGGCCAGTAGCTGCACGAGCTCTGGAGTGAGATGGCGCGACAGGATAGATGAGAGCCTGATTCTCAAGACCCCCGGAATCGCCAGTAAGCGTTCGAGCAATGACACCAGCCTGCGCTCGTCGGAGCCGAGATCGAAGGAATACTTGCCGAGGTGAACGCCGGTGAGCACCAGCTCACGAGCGCCGGCACGCGCCCTCGCCCGCGCCTCCGAAACAATTGCTTCCTCGTCCATCGAGCGCAGCGGGCCGCGCGTCGTTGGGATGATGCAGAACGAGCACCATTCGTCGCAACCGGTCTGAACCTTGAGATTGGCGCGCACACGCGTCGGTTGCATTTGCGGAGTGGAGGGGCCGAAGCCGAGTGGCAGCAGGCGCCGGATCTGCGGTCGCTCAAATAGAGCTTCGAGGAAGCTCTCCTTGTCGTCGTTGGTGAGCACCGCGTCGACCCCGGCGATCCCCCGAACCTCGACGGGGTCCGAGACCGCATAGCAGCCGATCACAACCACCTTGGCCGCCGGGTTGGCGCGCACGACACGCCTTATCGCGGAGCGGGATGCCTTGGTGGCTTCACGGGTGACCGTGCAGGTGTTGACGACGACCATGTCGGCGGACTCCGTGGGTGCGCAAACGAAGCCTCGCTGCATGAGGCTCTCTGCCATCTGATCGGACTCCGCCTGATTCAGGCGGCAACCGAGCGTGGCGAACGCAACTTTCGGCACAGAGACGACGCTATCCCATCCGCTCGAAATGCCACAGAAGCGCTGCCAGGGCGGCGGGTGCCGCGTTCTCGGTCCTAAGGATCACCGAGCCGAGCGAGACGGGGACGGCGCCGGCGGCCTCGAGTTGCTCGACCTCTGATGACGACAAGCCGCCCTCGGGGCCGACCACGAGCGCCACTCTTTCGGCCCTCGACGGGAGGCGTTCTCGCAACCGAACCGTCGCCTGTTCCCACAGCACCAGTGCACAGGGCTCGGCCCCCGTTCGCTCTAACAGGTCCCCCCAGCTCAGCACTCCGTGAATACGGGCGGCGAAGGGATTGCGGGAGCGAGCCGCGGCCGCGTGGGCGCGCGCCTCCCACCGGGCCGTCAGCCGCTGAATCTTGGAAGAGTCCCAGCGCGCGACTGCGCGCTCGGAGGAAAAAAAGGCGACGTCCGCCGCTCCCAGCTCGGCGACACGCTCGACGACCTCATCCCCCTTTGCTCCTTTGGGTGTGCCCTGATACACACCGATCTCGGGAGCGGGGCGGGGCGGCCATTCCTGCCGCTCGCCGACTCGCGCCACGACGCGGCCCCCGGCCGTCCGTGCGATAACCGCGTGCGACATTCCCCCACAGCCGTCGATCACGACGATGTCGCGTCCCTCGTCCATCCTCAGCACCCTCACTGCGTGGTGAGACTCCTCGGCGCCGAGCTCGACCTCGTCCGAGCCCCACGAAGCCGGGGCGGCGTAGAACCACGGGGTCCGCCCTACTTGAAGGCCTCCTTGATCCTGCCGAACAGGCCCTTGTTCGAGATCGGCTCGTCGCGCAGGCGCGCGAGTCGAGCGATCAGCTCGGCCTGCTCCTCGTCGAGGCCGGTGGGAGTGACCACCTGCAGCAGGGCGATGAGCTGACCCCGGCCGCGACCGTCGAGGCGGGGCATGCCCTGGCCCCGAAGCCTCTTGACCTCCCCTGCCTGGGTCCCCGGCGCCACCGTTACAACCTCCGGCCCCTCGAGCGTCGGTACCTCGACCTCTCCCCCCAGGGCTGCGGTGGTCATCGGGACGCGCACCTCGCAGCCGAGGTCGTCGCCCGCCCGCCGGAACACGTCGTGAGGAGCGATGCGGAGGGCGACGTAGAGGTCTCCCGCATGCCCACCGCGCGGCCCCGCCTCGCCTCGTCCCGAAACTCGCAGCTGGGCTCCGTCGTCGACTCCCGCCGGAATGCGCAGCGTGACCTCGTCGGTTGCCTCCAGTCGGCCGCGGCCCTCGCAGACCCGGCACGGGCTCGTGATGACCTCGCCCGAGCCGCCGCAGCGCACGCAGGGGGCCGCGGTCATGACGTCGCCGAGGAAGGTGCGGCGCACCTGACGCAGCTCGCCTGTACCGGAGCAATCCGGGCACCGGCTCGCGAAGGTCCCGGGCGCGGCTCCACTGCCAGAGCACTCGGAGCACTCCTGCAGGGTCGTGACCTGGATCTCCCGCTCGATGCCCCAGGCGGCTTCTTCCAAGGTCAGCTCTAGGTGCGCAACGACATCTGCGCCGCGCCCCGGCCCCCGCCTGGTGCGACCGCCGCCTCCGAAGAAGGTCGAAAACAGGTCGGAGACGCCGCCGAAGTCGGAGAAGTCCACGGTCGCCTGGCCCGAGCCCTCGTCGCCGAACATGTCGTAACGCTGCCTCTTGGTGGGGTCGGAGAGCACTTCGTAGGCGCGGCCGACCTCCTTGAAGCGATCGACGGCAGCGGGGTCTGAGGGGTTGGCGTCGGGGTGGTGCTTACGGGCGAGGTTTCGATAGGCGCGCTTGATGTCCTCCTGAGTGGCATCGCGCGCCACCCCCAGAACCTCGTAATGGGTCAACGCTAGACCCCGAGCTCGGTCAGCATGCGGCCGAGGGCGGAGGCGACCTCGTGCACCGCCGCCACCGTGCGCCGATAGTCCATGCGCGTGGGTCCGACGATCCCCACCGAGCCGAGCACGGAGCCGTCGGCCCCGTAGGGGGCGGCAACAACCGAGCACAACCGCATCTGCTCGAACATGTTCTCTGCACCGATGCGCACCGAGAGAGCATCCCCTGCGAGTGCGTCGGCCAGCACCTCGAGCAGCAGCCTCCGATGCTCGAGCGCCGAGACCACCTCTCGAACGGCCTCGAGGCTCCCGAACATTCCCTCGTCGAGGATGTTGGAGGCGCCCTCGAGATAGACACGCTCGGAATCGTGGTCGGGCAGGTCGTCCTCCAACGAGGTGGCTATGGCCTCGACGGCGGGCCTGAACTCCAGAGGAAAGCGCTGGAACTGCTCTCGAATCGTGGCGGCCACAGTGTCCAGGGGTATGCCTCCGACGATTCTGTTGAGCATCGCGTTGGTGTCCTCGAGCAGGGCCTGGTCGGAGGTTTCGGGCAGCAGCACGACGTGGTTGTGAACCCTGCCGGTGTCGGTAACGATCAGGACCATCGCACGATCCCCTACGAGCCGGACCACTTCGACTTGGCGGACGGTGCTCTTCTCGAGCGCGGGGGCGAACACGATGGCGGCCTGGTGGGTGAGGCCGGACAGAAGGGCTGCGGTGCGGCGCAGCGCGTCTTCGAGCTCCCACCGGGGCTGGATGAAGAAGCCCTGGATACGCTTGGCCTCGGCGGCCGGCAGTCGCGGCTTCGAGACTGCGTTGTCGACGAAGTAACGGTATCCGAGGTCAGTCGGGATCCTGCCTGCGGACGTGTGCGGCTGGAAGATGTAGCCAGCTTCTTCGAGCGCCCCCATGTCGATGCGCACCGTCGC
>JBPCPZ010000019.1:0-4439 GCA_050998655.1 Actinomycetota bacterium | reverse complement strand
GTGCTGCGATCATGAGGCGTTCGTAACGAAACCACTCGTAGGCGAAACGCATGCCGTCGCCTTCTTCGCCGATCAGGTTCGCCTTTGGGACGCGCACGCCCTCGAAAGAGACGATGGGATGGTGGGCCGCGTAAGTGTGCATATAGGCCGGGGTTCTGACGACACTGATCCCTGGATTGTCGAGGTCCGAAACGAGCAACGCATGGCTGCCGTCGGGGAGCTTGCCCTGGAAGAAAACGTGATCGGCGTGATTGAACGAAGTCACATGCCACTTGACCCCATCGAGCACGTAGAAGTCGCCGTCCTTGGTCACCGTCGCTTGAATGGCGTCGACATCCGATCCAGCCAACTCCTCGGTGATCGCGTAGCATTCCTTTCGCTCGCCACGAATTGCGGGGAGAACCCAGGTATGCATCTGGTGCTCTGTTGCGACTTTGGGCAGCCATGACGCCGGAGCGTCGAATACCCACCCGAGCGCGTTTGTGGCGCGCCCCGCCTGCTCGGACACGAGCACCTGCTGAAAACAACTGAGTCCCGCACCTCCGAGCTTGGCCTCGATGTTGAAGGCCTGAAGACCCATCTCCTTGATCCGAGCTTTCTGAGTCGCCTTTACCCCTTCTGGCAGACGGCCCTCGTTCAACTCGGCCTCGACCTCGTGAGGGATGAGCTCCTCTTCGACGAAGGCGCGCGCCTGGGCCTGGATGGCGAGGTCCTCTTCGGTCATGTGCCTGTTCATGGTCTCTCCTGTAAGGTCCGCGGACTCAAGAGGATATCCAGGGAGCCATGCTCGTCCGTTCGCGTTCTTCATCTGTGATTGTCACGTTGTTCTGCGGCTATGCCAGCTTCGGCACCTTCTGGGGGGTCTGGGCCGTGGTGTTCGGAGACTTTCTCGCCCGGCACCGCCTATCAGAGGGGGGTGCCAGCCTGTTCCTGGCGGCGCTCAGCGTCACTTCTATCGCGACGATGACGGTCGTGGCGCCGAGCCTCGTCAAGCTGCCGCGTCGGGTCTCGGTCGCCCTCGCGCTGGCATTCAACGGAGTGGCTGTGCTTCTCCTGGGCGTCGCTCCTCGCGGCTGGCTGTTGGCCGCGTTCGCCCTAACCGGCGTGGGAACCGGTCTTATCGATGTGTTCATGAGCCTCGCCGGCCAGCAGCTCGAGGTGTCTGAAGGCAAACCCGTCCTCCAGTGGGTGCACGCGGGCTACAGCGCAGGGGCGGCGGTTGGCGCCCTGGGGGCCGCCCTCCTGTTGCAGTCGGGTTTCGAGCCGTGGCTTGCGATCGCTGCGACTGCGGCGTGCCAGGTCATTGCTGCAGCTGCAAGTCTCTTCATCAGCGGGTGGCCGGAAAACCCGCCGCAGCCGTCTCGCGCTCCCCGGCTGTCGCTGTCCGTGTTCGTGGCCGCACCCGCCCTGCTGTTGCCGAGCACGGTGCTGCTGGCCGCCTTCTTCATCGAGGGGAGCATGGATGTGTGGTCGGTGCTCTATCTCAGGCGCACCTTGGGAGCCTCGGTGACCACGGGCGCGCTGGGATTCGCCGCCTTCGCGACCGCGACTGCGGTGGGGCGGGCGTTCGCGGCCCGGGTGCTGTTCGGTCTCGGCTACCGGCGTACCCTGCTGGTGTCCGGCCTCAGCTCGATGGCGGCCGGTGCGGTTGCGATTCTGACGACCAGTCCTGTGGTCGCGGGCGGAGCATTCTTGGTGCTGGGCTTCACGGTCTCGGCCGCGGCCCCCGCCGCCTTCGGTCTCGGAACGGCAGACCGGCAAGATGCCGGGGTGGTGATCGCAGCCATGACCACGGTCGGCTACGGGGGTTTCGTGCTCGGCCCGCCCATCTCGGGATGGCTGGCGTCGACCTTCGGGCTGAGAGCCACGATGTCCCTGGTGGTCGCGTCCACGATCGGCATCGCCGCGGGGGCCCTGTTCCACAGGAAGCCCGCGGGACGCTAGCAACCCTGTAGCTGTACACACATCTGGTGTGGGTAGAGATCCAAGGTTCGGGCGTTGCGGTTCTTCGGCCGATCCATTGCAGGGAGGCCCTTCGTAGAAAAGGAATAGGCTAGCCACGCGATGGCCTCTCGAGCGGCCGACCTCATTCTCACCGGCGGCGCCGTGTACACGATGGACGCGGCGCGCAGCTGGGCGGAAGCCGTGGCCGTCTCAGCCGGCCGGATTGTGGCGCGCGGCAGCGCCGACGCCGTCTCAGAGCTGAGGGGACCCGACACGGTGGTGCTGGATTGCCGCAACCGCTTGGTGCTGCCCGCTTTTCAAGACGCGCACGTGCATGCTCTCCTTGGTGGCCTGTCCCGCCGCTCGTGCGACCTCCACGACATGAAGACCTCAGAGGCCTACCTCGCCGCAGTGAGGGAGTACGCGAACGACCATCCCGAGCGGGAATGGATACACGGCGGGGGCTGGAGCATGGAGGCGTTTGAGGCGGGAACTCCGCATCGCGAGGCACTGGACGAGGCGGTCTCTGATCGGCCGGTGTTCCTCACCAATCGTGATGTACACGGTGCCTGGGTTAACTCGAAGGCTCTCGAACGCGCCGGCATCACGGCGTCCACAGCCGATCCCTCAGGAGGCCGGATCGAGCGTGACCCCAGCGGCGACCCCTCCGGAACATTGCACGAGCACGCCATGGATCTCGTGCAGCGCCTCTTGCCTGAACCCTCTCCCGAGAAGCGCTGCGCGGCTCTTGAGGACGCTCAGGCTTATCTCCATTCCCTGGGCATATCCGCGTGGCAGGATCCGTGGATCACCGAACCCGAGCTCGTCGCCTACAGGAGACTACTGGAGCAGGGCGGGCTCAGCGCCCGGGTGAGCCTCGATCTGCTGTGGGAGCACGACCAAGACGAGTCGCAGCTCGAGCGTCTCCTCGACATGAGAGAGGAGGCCACGACCGGCCGGCTGCGCGCGTCGGGGATCAAGTTCTTTGTCGACGGAGTCGTCGAGAACTTCACCGCCGCCATGATCGAGCCCTATCTCGGCGCAGACGGCGTTGCCGGCGACAACCGCGGGATGAGCATGATCGAGCCGGCGGCCCTGGCCCGCTACGTCACACTGCTCGACCGGCACCTCTTTCAAGTCCATTTCCACGCCATCGGCGACCGGGCCACCAGAGAGGCTTTGGATGCTGTGGAAGCGGCACTTGAAGTCAACGGCCGGCGCGACTCTCGCCACCACATCTGCCACCTGCAGGTGGTACAGCCTCCGGACATCCCCCGCTTCCGAACGCTCGGAGTCGTTGCCAACTGTCAGCCGCTGTGGGCCTGCGACGAGCCGCAGATGCGCGACCTCACCATCCCCTTCTTGGGCCCCGAGCGGGCGGCGCTGCAGTACCCGTTCGCCTCCCTGCACCGTTCGGGGGCGGTGCTTGCGTTCGGAAGTGATTGGACGGTCAGCACCCCCGATCCGATGGAACAGATCGAGGTGGCAGTGAACCGCGTCGCTCCGCAGACGCGCCGGCTGGCCCCCTTTCTTCCGGAGGAGCGCCTCACCCTCCCCGAGAGCCTCGCCGCGTTCACGAGCGGCTCTGCGTTCGTCAACCGGCTCGAACATGTGACCGGCTCCATCGAGGAGAAGAAGGCCGCCGACATCGTGGTGCTGGACAGAGATCCGTTCGATCCTGAGAGCGGCCCCATAGGGGACGCGAACGCCGCCCTCACGATTGTTGAAGGGGCCGTCGTGCATCAGGACGAGAGTCTTGACTGGTGAGCCCGTGGGAGCGTCTGCGCGTCCGCTACGAGAGTGAGCTCTTCGGGCTCGCGTACTCGCTGAGCGGCGACGAGCGCCGGGCCGCGGCGGTTGTACAGGAAGCTTTGCGCCGGGCCGTGGCGCGCTACGAGGACAGAAGGGGCGCCGATGCCGTGGAGCTCTTCCTCTTCGGCCGGATCGTCCGCCACACTCCCCGACGCGGGAGGCACCGCGACGATTCCTCGTGGAATGCATGGATCGAGATCTCCCCCAAGTGCCGGGCGGTCCTGGCGCTCCTGCTGCGAGGCCACCTCCACGAGGCGGGGGTCGCAGACGCCTTGGGATGGACTACAAGCGCGGTGCGAAGAGCGGCGGACAGGGGCCTGACGCAGTGGAGCCGGGGAACGGGGGGCGATCGCGATTCGTTGCATGCACTGTTGGTCGCGGCGCCGCCGATCCCCGCGAACAGCCGCCCCGGTGGGGCGCTGGTGCTGCGCCGGCTGCTCCCGCTCATGCTGATGGCGCTTCTCGTAGCGGCCCTGATCCTGGGGCCGCCGCTGAATGCGCCCGCTCCGGTGGCCGCCCCCAATCTGGAGACGGCTGAGGCATCGAGCGCCGAAACGGCTCCACGCCTTCTGGCGCTTCAAGGCTCGCAGGAGGACTTCTGCCCCAACCTGGAGGGCGTGCTTTCCTTCGGTGCAGGGGCGGAGCAGAAGACGGCGGGCGTGGCGCTCGCCTTCAACAGCGCC
>JBPCPZ010000006.1:0-5465 GCA_050998655.1 Actinomycetota bacterium | reverse complement strand
CACAACCACCCCTCGTTCGTCGAGCCTCACAACGGGGCCGCCACGGGGGTCGGCGGAATCGTGCGCGACATCACCTCGATGGGGGCGCGCCCGATCGCGCTGCTGGACTCGCTGCGGTTCGGTTCGGCCGAGGGAACCCGGACCGCCTATCTGGCCTCTGGCGTGGTGGGGGGGATCTCCTCCTACGGGAACGCGATCGGAGTTCCCACGGTGGGCGGCGAGTGCATCTTCGAGCCCTCCTACGAGGGCAACCCGCTGGTCAACGTAGCCTGCCTCGGCATGGTCGAGACCCAGATCATGAGGGGGCGGGCCGACAATCCGGGCGATCTCGTGATCCTGTTCGGCTCCGCCACCGGCCGGGACGGCATTGGGGGCGCCAGCGTGCTCGCGTCCGCCGAGCTCGGCCCGGACTCGGCCGACAAACGCCCTTCGGTGCAGGTCGGGGACCCCCTCACCGAGAAGCTCGTGATCGAGGCCTCGCTCGAGCTCGTGGCAAAGTCCATCATCTCGGGTCTTCAGGACCTCGGCGCCGGTGGCATCTGCTGCCCCGCGTCTGAGATGGCTGCCAAATCCGGCACCGGCATTCGTATCGACCTCGATGCCATCCACCTCCGCGAGCCCGGGATGGCGCCGTTCGAGATCATGATCTCGGAGTCTCAGGAGCGCATGCTGGCGGTGGTTGCCGCCGAGCGTGCTCCCGAGGTGCTGGAGGTGTGCCGCGCGTGGGAGCTCGAGGCCAGAGTCGTGGGCGAGGTCACGGACTCGGGCCTCGTGGAGGTCGTTGTCTCAGGCGATACCGCCGCGTCGATTCCAGCCGCGGCGCTGGCATCGCAGGCCCCTCTCCTGAGCCGGCCGGCGGTGCGTCCCGAGTGGCTCGACGTTGTTCGCGCCGCGCCCTGTGGCGATGCTCCTCATGAGGATCTCGGTGAGTGTCTGCTGGCCCTGCTGGCGTCTCCCGGAGGGGCTTCCGCCCACTGGATCTGGGAGCAATACGACCACATGATCCTGCTCGGCACCGTTGTGGGCCCTGGAGGCGATGCTGCGGTCATCCGCCTGCCCGGCTCTGCCGCTGCGGTCGCGTTGTCGCTCGACGGACCCGGGCGCCTTTGCCACCTCGATCCTTACGAGGGTGCCCGACTCGCGGTGGCCGAGGCGGCGAGAAACGTGGCCTGTACCGGCGCCCGTCCCGCCGCGGTCACGAACTGCCTCAACTTCGGCAACCCCGAGAGGCCCGAGGTGATGTGGTCATTTCAAGAGGTCGTGCGGGGGATCGCAGATTCCTGCCGCGCCCTGAACCTGCCGGTCACCGGCGGCAACGTCTACTTCTATAACGAGACCTCGGGCCGGGCGGTCCATCCCACCCCCGTGATCGGGATGCTGGGGGCTCTGGAGGACGCGGGAGCCGCGGTCGGCATCGCTCTTAGGGGCGAAGGGGACGTGATAGTC
Source organism: Actinomycetota bacterium (assembly GCA_050998655.1). GTDB lineage: Bacteria > Actinomycetota > CADDZG01 > CADDZG01 > WHSQ01 > JACDAL01. The sequence goes on along the minus strand of JBPCPZ010000006.1, from coordinate 4,019 downwards.
CTGCTGGGGACCACGCACCCGGACGACTTCGGCGGCGGCGACTACGCCGCGATCGTTCACGGGGCGCTGGGCGGGACTGTGCCTCACCTCGATCTCCAGGGTGAGCAGGCCTTGCACCGGCTCCTGGCTCAGGCCGCGGCCGATTCCCTGCTGAGCTCCGCCCACGACCTCTCCGGCGGCGGGCTCGCAGTGGCCCTGGCAGAGAGCGCAGTCGCCGGGGGCCTCGGCTTTCGGCTCACCGAAGCCGAAGCGGACATGGAGACCCACCGGTGGCTGTTCTCCGAATCACCGAGCCGGGCTCTGCTATCCCTGCCCCCGGAGCAGCTCGGGCGACTCCAAACCGCGGCCGCAGCCTTGGGCGTCCCCCTCATGCCCCTCGGCAAAGTTGGAGGCGACACTCTCGACTTCGGAGCCTTCGAGGTGTCGCTGACCCAGGCCGCCGCGGCCCATGCCACTCTCCCCTTCGGTGTCGCTCCGTAACCGCTGACCCCGGCCCTCGCGAAACCCCCGCCGCTGCCCATCGGGGCACTAGCATGGAGTGATGCCAGGCGAAGCTCGAGACGCATGTGGGGTCGCAGCCGTGTGGGCCCCCGGCGAGGACGTGGCCCGCCTCCTCTTCTACGCGCTGAGCGCCCTTCAGCACCGGGGCCAGGAGGCCGCGGGGATGGGCGTCTCAGACGGGCGCTCGATCTTCGTCTACAAGGAGCTGGGGCTCGTCTCGCAGGTCTTCGACGACTCCGTCCTGAACAGCCTCCGGGGCTACGCCGGGATCGGGCACGTCCGCTACTCGACGACGGGGTCGAGCACGTGGGAGAACGCGCAGCCGTCCTTCAAGACCGGGCCGCGCCGTCAGGTGGCGATCGCTCACAACGGGAACCTCGTGAACTCCTTGGAGCTTTCCCGCGCACTCGATCGCAGTGTCGGTGACGAAGGGGGCCGGGGCAGGCCGCTCAGGGCTTCGACCGACACCGATCTGGTGGCGAGCCACATCGCGCTCGCCGAGCAGGGCGACACGTGGGATGCGATTCTCGAGGTCCTCCCTCGCCTGCAGGGGGCGTTTTCGTTCACGCTCATGGACGAAGAACGAGTCTTCGGGGCGCGCGATCCGTGGGGTTTCAGGCCCCTGTGCATCGGCCGGCTTGCTCATGGAGGCTTCATTCTGGCCTCGGAGACCTGCGCGCTGGACCTCGTCGGCGCCACGTTCGTGCGCGATGTCGCTCCCGGCGAGCTCGTTGAGCTCTCGGTCAACGGGCTGCGGAGCGAGCGTTTCCGCGACGCCCCCAGCGCGGCCTGCCTCTTCGAGCACGTCTACTTCGCGCGTCCCGACTCGAACCTGATGGGATCGAACGTCTACGCATCTCGCTATCGCATGGGGCAGCGTCTTGCTGCCGAATCCCCGGCGGTGGCCGACCTGGTCGTGCCGGTCCCGGAAAGCGGGGTGCCGGCCGCACAGGGTTTCGCCCAACACTCGCAGATCCCCTACGGCGAGGGCTTCGTCAAGAACCGCTACGTAGGGCGGACGTTCATTCACCCCACTCAATCGATGCGCCGGCAGGGAATTCGCATGAAGCTCAACCCACTCAAAGAAATGATAGCGGGCAAGCGCCTAGTGGTCGTCGAAGACTCGATTGTGCGAGCCAACACGACTATTGAGATCGTCCGCATGCTGAGGGAGGCCGGCGCCGGCGAGGTTCACATGCGCATCTCATCGGCGCCCATCCGCTGGCCGTGTTTCTACGGCATCGACATGCCGGACAGAGACGAACTTGTGGCCGCCCGCCTCGACAGCCTCGATGAGTTGTGTGCCCATGTCGGAGCGGACTCGCTCGACTATCTCTCTCTCGAGGGCATGGTCGAGTCAACCGGAATTCCCTCCGACACGTTTTGCACCGCTTGCTTCACTTCCGGCTATCCGGTTCCGATACCTTCGTGGGAGCTTCAAGGCAAGCAAGTCTTGGAACAACTCTCGGTGGGGCAGAAGGGACCGCCACGATGGCCGCAGGAGAACGACTAGAGGATTCGTTTCATCAGGGGGCCCCGGGCCCCACCTTCGCTCAGGTGAACCGGCGTCGTTCTGAGCTGTGGGCCATCTCCGTGGCGCTGCTCGCCACCCTCGCAGGCGCGATAGCGCTGCTCTTCGGAACTCCAGAGTTCCTGCCTGAGCCTCTGCGGCTCGAGCCCTCGCAATCCCGCACGGCCGCCGCACTCGTCGCCGCGCTGGGAATCGCCTTCGTCGTCTACGTGATCGAAAAGGAACGCAGCCTCAGGCGGCTGGTTCAGCAGCTCGTCGACGAGCGAATCCGATCGGCGGCGTTATCGAATCGCCTCGGCGAGCTGGCGCGGCTCTCCGCGGTCGGACGGGCCCTCAACGAGACCCTCGAGCTCCCGGAGGTCCTCTCCCGCATCGTGTCCTCTGCCCTCGAGCTTCTCGGCTGTGAGGAGGGAACGATCCTCTTACTGAGCCCCGACAAGTCGGTTCTGGTGGTCGCCACGCATACAGGCCCCGACACCTTTCCCGAGCAAGTAGAGCTTAAGAGAGGTTACGCAGCCGAGGTCGTGCGTTCGCGCAAGCCGCTCCTCGTGACCACGGTCGAGGGGGACAAGCTGTCTCGCAACTACTCGTCCGAAGAGCCCGCGGCATGCTCCTACGTATGCGTCCCGCTGATCCACACGGGATCGTTGCTGGGTGTTCTCGAACTCGCTGCGGGACCAGAACGCGAGCCTTTCACCAACGAGGACCTCGCCGGCCTCGGTTTCTTCGGCGAGCACGCCGCCATCGCTATCGCCAATGCCCGATTCTTCGAGCAGGAGCGCGACACGATCAAGCGCCTCGAAGAGCTCGACTCCCTCAAGGATGACTTCGTCGCGATGGTCTCGCACGAGCTGCGCAGTCCGCTCACCGCCATCATCGGCGCCGCCAAGACGCTGGGGAGGGCCGAGATCGAGCTGGGGGCCGCTCAGCGCGCCGATTTCCTCGAGATGATCTACCGGCAGGCGGACAAGATGCTGCATCTCGCCGAGGACTTTCTCACGGCGGCGCGCATCGACCAAGGGATGCCCAAGCTGCGCCGGGAACAGATCGACCTGAGGTCCCTGGCAGATCAGGTGGTGGGCGATCTCAAGCTTTCGTCCCATGGGAGGGGCCGCAGGGTCGCAGTCTCGGCGCTGCCCTCTCACCCCAAGGTATGGGGCGATTCGCAAGCGGTCCGGCAGGTGCTCACGAACCTGGTGGAGAACGCCTTCAAGTATTCGCCCATAGAAGCGCCCGTCAGGGTCCGCGTCCGAGAGCTGCCCCACGAGGTCGTGATGGAAGTCCGTGACGAGGGCAAGGGTATCCCTTCGGACCAGGTCACGACGATCTTCGAGCGATACCGGCAGGTGCAGGACAACGGGACGCGCTCGATCCAGGGAGTGGGCCTGGGGTTGTTCATCGTCAAGCGCCTGGTGGAGGCGCATCGAGGCTCGATCGAGGTCGAAAGCTCCGAGGGCAAGGGCTCGGTGTTCAGAGTGCACCTCCCCGCCCGCGTGCGGAGCTGACCGGTACGGGGGCTCGGGTAGCGGATCGCCCAACTTGGGCGTTTGACCACCGAAACGGGGGCTAACCGCACACCTTGGGCGATTGACCACCACGAAAGCCAAACCTGTCTGGACCTGGGACCCTTGCGCCAGGGACTCCCTAGGAGAGCCCGCCCGGTACGCTGACGACCATGCTCGATTACTCGGTGGAGGAACAGGTAGCGCGGATCGTCCTCAACCGGCCCCAGGTTCTCAATGCGTTCGACGACGAGTTGGGCAATGTGCTGCGCGAGAGGGTTGCCGAGGCCGCCGCCGACTCGGAAGTCCGGTGCATCGTGATAACGGGGGCCGGGCGGGCATTTTCGGCCGGTGAAGACCTCGCGGCGCTCGCCAAGAGTTACGAGGCCGGGCGCGCGCCCGACCTCGGACGGATCCTGACTCAGCGCTACAACCCCTTGATCAAGGAGCTGCGGGCGGCCCCCAAGCCGGTCGTGGCCGGGCTC
>JBPCPZ010000018.1:0-4579 GCA_050998655.1 Actinomycetota bacterium | reverse complement strand
GCTTTTAACCAGGAAATTCCTGAAGAGCTGGTTAGGATCGGCGTCATTGGCAATCGTCAAACAGGGAGGCGCCATGCCCGCCTACATCATCGCCGACATAGAGATCACAGATCCCTCCGGCTACAAGGGTTACGCCGAGCAGGCACCGCCCACGATCGCCGCCCACGGAGGCCGTTACCTGGCCCGGGGAGGAGCGCTGCAGACCCTCGAGGGAGAGTGGCGTCCTCAACGCCTGGTCATCCTTGAGTTCGAGAGCGTCGAGGCGGCCCAGCGCTGGCACTCTTCAGAGGAATACGCGGAACTCAAGGCGATGCGTCAGAGCGCCTCACGCGGTAGCTTCGTGGTGGTGGAGGGCCTCTGACGATTCGGTGTTTCTGGGGCCATGTCTATGGAAATAGTTGTCTCGTCTTATCCATCTAGTATTGAGGAGAGATCGAAAATGCGACGACTTGCAGCGGTCACGGGGGCCGCACTCTTGAGCCTCTGTCTCGCCACGGGGAGCCTCGCGGCCTCGGGCGGCGACGACACGATTCCCCTGCCCAATGGTTTCCAGCCCGAGGGCATCGAGATCGATGGCAACCACTTCTTCTCCGGCTCGATTTCGACAGGCGCCGTTTACAGAGGAGATGTCCGCACTGAGGAGGGCTCGGTTCTCGTGCCGGGACGCGAGGGCCGCGCAGCCATCGGGCTCAAAGTCGACGACGACCGAATTTTCGTAGCCGGGGGCGCCACCGGTCAGGCATATGTCTACGATGCGCACTCGGGAGCAGAGCTTGCTACCTACCGCCTCACCAGTGAGGCTTCGTTCATCAACGATGTCGTCGTTACGCCCCAGGCGGCATGGTTCACCGATTCCTTTAATCAGGTCCTCTACAAGGTTCCCCTCACGGCGGACGGAGGCCTCAGCGGCCAGAGCGCCGTGCGCACGGTTCCCTTGACCGGCGATCTTCGCTATCAGGAGGGGTTCAACGTCAACGGGATCGACGCCACTCCCAACGGCAGGAAGCTCGTCATCGTGCAGACGAACACAGGCATGCTGTTCACGGTCGCTCCGCAAAGCGGACTCACGACGCGCATCGTCCTCGACCATGAGCGCGTGCGCTTCGGCGACGGGATCCTGCTCGACGACCACACTCTCTATGTGGTTCAGAACTTCCAAAACCGGTTCGCCGTCGTCGACCTCGAACGCGACCTCGAGTCAGGTGATGTGGTGGAGAGGGTCCGTGACGGCGACTTCGACATACCCACGACCGTCGCAAAAAGGGGCGACCATCTCTACTTCGTGAACGCTCGCTTCACGACCCCGCCTACTCCTCAGACCGAGTACTGGATCACCGTGGTTCCCCAGCCACACGAAACAGACTGACCCCCGGCCCTAGCCGCCTGGCGGGCGGGCTGCTCGGCGAGAATCACCCGATCCTGCACAATCGTGGGTGATGGCTTCCGCACGGCTCGTCCGCCTCGGCCCCAGTCCCGCCCCACCATGGGTGACTCCAGAAGCCGTCCAGTACTTGAGTCTGAGAGAGGGCCTGCCCTTCGAAGGCGACGAGTACGCACGTCGCAAGGGGCGGGTATTCAAGGATCTCGAGCGGCTCGGGGCCGACGCGATCGTTGTCTTTCGCTCTTCCAGCGTCGAGTACCTGTGTGGCTACCACACCATAGAGACGGTTCCGCAGCCGCTGATCGTGGCACCCTCGCTGTTGCAATTGCTCGTGCCCGATCCCGAAGTAGGCCGAGCGCTTGTCAGCTCCAACGCCGAAGAGATCCTCTTCTGCTCGCAGTTCGCCGACGCTCTGAGCCTCTTGACCGAGCACCTCGAGCGAGTGTTGGGGGCCGGGGCGACGGTGGCAATCGAGCCCCTCGATCCCAAGATGCCCCACGCCTTCGTGGACATGCTCCTGCAGCGCGGCCTGAGGGTCGTGCATGCGGATTTCCTGGTCGAGCGAATTCGCCTGGTGTTGTCCGAAGCTGAGATCTCGTGCATGGAGCGCGCCGGTGAGATCACGGGCCGTGGCATCGCCGCCGCGGTGGAGGCGCTCTCTGCGTCCGGCGCGACAGACTCGCAGGTTGCGGCGGCGGCGCGGAGCGCGATGGCTCGAGAGGCAGACTCAGGCGCCCCGCTGGGAGTGATCGTCGCTACCGGATGGCGCGGCGGGGTGGTCCATTCCAATTGGAACCGCACCCCGGTCGCCGGCGGGACGACGACGTTTCTGGAGATGTCCGGGGCCCACCATCGTTACTGCGCGCCGCTCATGAGGACGGTCGCTCACGGTCCTCTCAGCAAGCGCAACGAGAGGCTCGCCCAGCTGGCCCACTCGATGCTCGAGGTCGTCCTGGAGGAGGCGTGCGCCGGCGCGGTTTGCTCCGAGGTGGCCACAAAGGCCCTGAATCACCTGAGTCCGCTCGAGGACTGGATCGCCTTTCACTTTACCTTCGGTTACCCGGTCGGCCTGGCCCACTCACCGACGTGGATGGACGGAGCCCCCTTCTTCATCACTCAGGACAACCCTCAGCCCTTGGAGTCGGGCATGGCCTTCCACATCCCCGCCTCCTTCCGGGACTTCGGCGAGTCGGGAGTGGGGCTGAGCCACACGATTCTCGTGACCGAAAAAGGGGGCCGGGTTCTGACCCCCGGACCCGCCGAGGTGATCCAGCTCTAACGGCCCCTCCGCGTTCTGAGCGCCTGCGAGGTCCCTTTTGGGCACTCTGAGTCCCACAAAGGATCGGGAGTCACTTATTGAGTCATAACCCGGTCGTAACGCACTCGGAACGGCGGGGGCAGATAATGAGGTCGATGACAGACCGAACCGCGGCGCGCCTCGCCTGGGCCATGTTCGCCGTCGTGAGCGCAACTCTGGTGGGCGCGCTGGGTTTCGCCATTGTCAACGGCTCGGTCTTGGGGTCATCGGAGGACACCTCGGGGGTCGTCGGGCCCGTCCTGTTCTTCGCTTTTCCCGCGGTCGGAATCCTCGTTGCCAGTAGGCTGCCGCGCAATCCGATTGGCTGGATCCTGCTGGGGATCGGACTCGTCTGGGAGACCTACTTCATGGCCGAGAACTACAGTCAATACGCGTTCGTCTATCACCCGGGCTCGCTGTGGCGTCCTGAGCTTGTCGCGGCGCTCACCTCGTCTCTGTGGGTGCCGGCTGTGGGACTGATGGGGACCTTCCTGATCCTGTTGTTTCCCGACGGCCGCCTGCCCTCGCCGCGCTGGAGGCCGCTGGCGTGGACCTCTGGTATCTCGCTCGTCGCCATATTCGTCGTGACTCCCTTCATCCCGCTGCCCCTCAGGAGGGTCTCGCAGACTCCCGGCACGCCTCGCGGCGCGAACCCGCTCGGCATCGAGGCCCTCGAGCCGATCATCGGCGCATGGAACTTGAGCGTCGTTCTGATTCCCCTTTGCATCCTCGGCTGTGCAGTCGCCTTGGTCCTGCGCTTTCGGCGTTCGCATGGCCATGAGCGACTGCAGATGAAATGGATGGCGGCGGCAGCCGCGACAGTTGCAATCGGCTATCTGATTTTCATGGTCACGGGTATTCTGAGCCATGGATCTGAGGAAATGACTCTCTGGATGGCGGTGGTGTCGCAGGTGGTCCCCCTATCATTTGTGCTCATCCCGGTGGCGGTGGGGATAGCGGTGCTAAAGCACCGTCTCTACGACATCGACGTCATCATCAATCGGGCGCTCGTCTACGTGCTGCTGACTACTCTTCTGGCGATGGTCTACGTAGGTGGAGTGGTCGGAGTGGGAGGGGCAGTCCGCGGAGTAACCGGCGACGCCGACAACAGCTTGATCATTGCCGCCACCACTCTTGTTATCGCCGGTCTTTTCCGTCCCGCGCGAACTCGAATCCAGAGCTTCATCGACCGACGCTTCTATCGCCACAAGTACGACGCCGCTAGAACGGTGGAGAGCTTCTCGGCTCGGCTGCGAAGCGAGATCGATCTCGACGATCTCTGTGCGGATCTGGTGGAAACGGTCGGCCACACGATGCAGCCGGCGCAGATTTCGATCTGGTTGCGGCGCTCGAGCTACGTTGCCGTGCCGAGTGGTGGTGAAAGGTTGCATAGCAACCAATCATGACCACTCGGCAGAGTGATGTCGCGTCTTCTCGGGACACACACGCCGGAGCAGGCTGGCACTGCCAAGACCCGGGAACGTTCACGGGCCTACTGCCTCCTGGAGCTCGCCCGCTGTCGTGGCTGAGTCTCGTTCCCCTTTTCAAGTCCAGGAACGATGTGCTCGTCGGACTGCTTGGAGATCCTACCAACGACGAACGCAGGGGATGGATAGCGGCTCAACTAGCAACCGGAATCGACCCGGACCTCACGATCACGCGCTTTGCCGATCGCAAGGCGATCTCCTTTCTTCTACTTGGAGATCCGGGGGAAGGAGACTCTTCTCAGTACTCGGTCGTCCCGCCGTTGCTGCACAAGGCGGAGGGGACAGACTTCATGATCATCATGGGGGACGTCGTCTATCCCGCAGGCGATGTTGCCGACTACGGTAACAAGTTCTATCGTCCCTACAAAGACTACCCTGCGCCGATCTTCGGAGTTCCGGGCAATCACGACTGGT
>JBPCPZ010000007.1:0-8508 GCA_050998655.1 Actinomycetota bacterium | reverse complement strand
CACACGCGGCCCCCTATTACTCCGACGCTGACGGCCGCCACCTAGTCGGTGAGGGCGCTGCCCCCGAGTGCCAGGTGCACCGCCACATAGGCCCCCGTGATCGAGGCCGTACGCGTGCCGCCGTCGGCTTGCAGCACATCGCAGTCGACCAGTACGCTGCGCTCGCCCAATCCTTCGAGGTCGGTTACCGCCCGCAGCGAGCGTCCGATGAGGCGCTGGATCTCCTGAGTTCGACCCGAGAACCTCCCCCGATTCACCTCCCGCTGAACGCGCTGGGGAGAGGAGCGCGGCATCATGGCGTACTCGGCGGTCACCCAGCCCCTCCCCTTGTTCTTCATCCAGCGTGGAACCGTGTCCTCGATCGTGGCCGTGCAGATCACCCGGGTCTGACCCATCTCGACGAGACAGGAGCCCTCGGCATAGGGCATGAAGCCGGGGGTGAGACGCACCGGCCGCAGCGCCTGCTCGTCCCGCCCGTCAGACCTCATAGCGTCGCCCTTGCTCGGCCAGCTCTATGTCATTGGAGGGAGCCGCGGCGCGCGCCTCGGCCAGCGTGACCGAGTGGTCCTTCTCCGGAGGAAGGTGAGTGAGCAACGTCTTGCGTGCGCCGACTGCGGCTGCGATCGCGCCCGCCTGGGTGCCGCTGAGGTGGCCCTCCCAGCTCGCCCCGCCCTGGAGGGTGGCCTCGCAGACGAAGAGGTCGGCGTCGTGAGCGAGCGCCGCGAAATCGGCGCCGGGGCCCGTGTCCGCCGAGTACGCCAACACTCTGCCCCCCGTCTCGATCCGCACGCCCAGTGTCTCCGGAGGGTGGGCCATGGGCACGAAGCTGAGGCTTGTCTCCTTCAGCTCGAGCCGCTCCGAGCCCGACACCGAGCGCAGCTCGAAGACGTCGTCCATATCCGAGTCAAAGCTGTTGAGGACTTCGAGCGCCCCCTGCGGCGCCCACAGGGGGATCGGCGGCAGCCGTCCCTGGATACCGAGATAGCGAGCGTGAAGGGCCTGGAAGACGTCGGTGGTGTGGTCGGGATGACGGTGAGTGAGCAGGACTCCTGAGAGGTTCCGATAATCGGTCGTCGAGCGCAGGCTCTGCCAGGTCCCGGCCCCTGCATCGAGCCACAGCTTGAAGCCGTCCCACTCGACCAGATAGCCGGAGCAGGCCCGTTCGGCAGTGGCAAACATGCCGGAGTTGCCGAGGACCGTGATCGAGAGGGTCACGGGCGGTCCCACGGCCGGTGCTCGACGTCGGTGAACTCCGGCCCCAGAAAGCGCCTGCCGAGCTCCGAGGAGATGCCCCTGGCGCTGGACGCGATGAAACGGTGACGGCCGGGCGCGGCCGAAGGATTCAGCAGCTGCAGGTCCATTAGGCGACCGTAGACCTCATGAGCGGTCGCCTCTGCGCTCGAGATAAGCACCACGTCCTCCCCCATCACGTAACCGATCACACCGGCGAGCAGGGGGTAGTGGGTGCAAGCGAGGATCACGGTGTCGACGCCCTCCACCTTCAAAGGGGCGAGATAGTCCTCGGCCGCCTTCACCACCTCGTCTGAGGTCGTGTCGCCGTTCTCCACGAACTCGACGAAGCGGGGGCAAGCGACCGAGTGCAGCGCGACGTTGGCCCTGGTGGCCTGGAGAGTGCGGTCGTAGGAGCCGGAAGCGACCGTGACCTCGGTCCCCAGCAGCCCGATGCGGCGGTTCCGAGTAGCCGCCAGCGCCGCCCGCAGACCCGGCTTGATCACCCCCACGATCTCGACGTCGTAGCGCCCCTGAGCCTCCTCGAGGGCCGTGGACGAGGCCGCGTTGCATGCCACGACCAGCATCTTGACCCCCTCTTGCATGAGTGCGTCCATGATCTCGAGCGCGAACTTCTTGACCTCTGCCTGCGCTCGGGGGCCGTAGGGCAGGCGGGCCGAGTCCCCGAAATAGACGAGGTCCTCGTGAGGCAGGAGGTCGATTACGGCACGAGCCACCGTCAGCCCGCCCACGCCCGAGTCGAACATCCCCAACGGCCTGCTTGCCATCTCCGTCACCACCACAGCACCTCCTCCACCTGGCTCTCGGCGACGTCGATGTCTTTGGTCCAGGCCTCGGTCGAAAGGTACTTCCAGCCACCGTCCGGCAGCAGGCACACGACGTCACCGCCGCCCTGGGACTCGACCAGCCGCTCCGCGACCCGCTGCGCCACCCAGATCACCGCTCCGGCCGAAATGCCGGCGAAGATGCCCTCTTCGACCAGGAGGCGCCTAGTCCACAGGATCGACTCGCGCGCCTTGACCTTGACCTTGCCGTCGAGGATATCGGGGTCAAAGATCGGCGGGATGTAGCCCTCTTCCAGCGAACGCAGCCCGTAAACCAGCTCCCCCAGCTCGGGCTCGGCCGCCACCACTTTGATCGCGGAGTTGTACTCCTTCAGACGGCGGCCGACTCCGGTGAGAGTGCCGCCGGTGCCGAGGCCCGCCACGAACGCACTCACCTCGGGCAGGTCCTCAATGATCTCGCCGCCGGTGCCCCGATAATGGGCGGTGACGTTGGCCTCGTTCCCGTATTGGAAGGGCATGTAGAAACGGTCGTCGGCGCCGGACAGATGTTGGGCGAGCGCCACGGAGCCGTTGGTTCCCTTGTCCCCTTCGGAGAAGATGATCTCGGCGCCGTAAGCCCGGAGCAGCTCGACTCGCTCGACACTGGCGTTATCGGGCATCACCGCGGTGAAGCGGTAGCCCCGGACGCTCGAGACCATGGCCAGCGCGATTCCCGTGTTGCCCGAGGTGGGCTCGAGGATGACCTTGTCCTTGGTGAGCTCCCCCGAAGCCTCCCCGTCCTCGACCAAAGCAAGCGCGACCCTGTCCTTGACCGACCCCGTCGGGTTCTGGCCCTCGAGCTTGACCCACAGGCGGGCCTCGGGCGTGGGGGACAGCTTCGGCACCTCGACCAAGGGTGTTCCCCCTATCGTGTCGAGGATCGACTTGTGCCTCAAGGCCGCCTCAAGCGACCACTAACCGCCGGCGACCGACGGAAGCAGCGAAACCTCGTCTCCGTCGGCTGCTTTGGTTTCTAGCTTGCCCAGGTAACGGACGTCCTCGTCGTTCACATAGACGTTGACGAAGCGGTGGAGCTCTCCGTCGCCGTTTAGAAGCTGGCCCTTGATGCCCGGATAGCGGCTCTCGAGCTGGTCGACCACCGATGCCAGGCTGCCCGGCTCGACCTCGACGAGGCCCTGCTGACCGGTGTACTTCCTGAACACCGTAGGTATGCGAACTTTGACTGACAACTTCCCTCCGTCTCTTGCCGGTCTGCAATCTCATCGTAGTCAACGCGAATGGTCGGCCCCGCCTTCCGGAGCGTGGGGCTCACTCAGACTTTTAGGGGCATCACAGTGCCAAAAAATGGCACCGAGACGCTCTCAAAACGCGGGAGCGGGGCGGGGGTCAGTCCCCGATGGTGACGTCGAGCTCCTCGATCTCTCCCTCCTCGGCCCCCCAGTTCTCCTTGCGGATCCGGAAGGCCCTGATATCGGGGGCCGCGGAGGCGAGCGAGACGATCAGGTAGGGGACGTCTTCTGAGGCGAGGCGCACGTCGGTGGGAGACGGGTAGGCCTCCGTGCGGGTGTGAGAGTGGAAGACGCCGGCCAGGTCCCAGCCCTCGTCATCGAGCTTGCGATAGACCGCGAGCTGCTCTTTGGGGGCGAGCGAGTAACGCAGGGGGCTGGCGGAAGCATTGCTCATCCGAAAGACCCTGACGAGCACGCCCCCCTCGGCGGCGAGCACGCCGCAGGCCTCGTTGGGTCGCCCCTCGAGGCAGTGCGCAACCATGTCGTCGGCAATGGCCCGGGGAAGACTCAGATGCTCGCTCACGTCACCGTCACCACCGTTGAGCCGCGGCGGGCCCGTACGGTCCCGATGTGGGCCCCCTGCTCAGCGCGCGACTCCAGGGCCGCGAGCAGCGGCTCGAGACGCGAGGGAGGCACCGCCATCAGCAGGCCCCCCGAGGTCTGGGCGTCGAAGAGCAGCCAACGACGAGCTTCCTCCACTCCGGCCGAATTGACTTGGGCGTGCCCGGCCTCGTAGTTCCCGACCGTCCCTCCCGGGAGCACTCCCCGCCCGGCAAGCTCCACCGCGCCTGGAAGCATCGGCAGGCGCTCGAGGGCCAAGTCGGCCGAGAGGTCGTCGCCCAGCATCTCACTCAGATGCCCAATCAGTCCGAACCCGGTTACGTCGGTGGCGGCCAGGACACCGATCTGCAACATGGCTTCGCACGCGGCCCGATTGAGCCGCCCCATGGTTCGAACTGCCTCCGCGGCGTCGGCCGTCTCGGCGACGCCCTCCTTGACGCCGCTCGAGATGATGCCCGTGCCCAGCGGCTTGGTGAGGACCAGTTCCGCCCCCTCCACGGCCCCCCTCTTTCGCACGATCCGTCGGGGGTGGACGAACCCGGTCACCGCCATCCCGAATTTGGGCTCGGGATCGTCGATCGAGTGGCCTCCGATAATCGTCACCCCCGCTTCCTCGCACGCCTCGGAGGCCCCGTCGAGGACGCGGCCCAGCGGCTCGAAGCCGAGAGAACGCGGCCACGAGATGAGGTTGAGCGCGGTCTTGGGCTCGGCCCCCATGGCGTAGAGGTCCGAGAGGGCATTGGCGGCCGCTATCCGGCCCCAGGAGAAAGGGTCATCGACAATCGGCGTGAAGAAGTCGACGGTCTGGACCATGGCGACCTCCTCGGAGACCTGGTAGACACCGGCGTCGTCGGGAGAATCGAGCCCCACCAACACGGCCGGGTCGGAGGACTTGTGCACGTGGCGCAGGACCTGCGCCAGCTCGGTGATGCCGAGTTTGCACGCTCAGCCGCCGCCGTGCGAGTACGAGGTCAGCCGGACCTCCTCCATTGCACCACCTCCCTCCTTGGTGGATCACCCCAGGCCAAGAAGTATCACGCGGGCGGGCCTTCCTGGGTGGGGCCGAGACTCAGAAAGCGCTCATCTGGTCACTAGTACGTAACCCTCAGAAGCGCTCATCTGGTCACTATTACGTAACCCCGGCCCGTGAATCGGGGGGGTCGGCGTGCCGATTGACCGGCATGAGAGTGCTTCTCGTCGACGACCACGACAGCATCCGTAAAAGCCTGCGCCAGCTCATAGAGCTGCGCGCAGAGTTCGAGGTCGTCGGCGAGGGCTCAAATGGCTCCGAAGCCATCGAGCGAACCGAGCAGCTCCGACCCGACATCATCCTCATGGACATGAACATGCCGGTGATGGACGGTGTCCAGGCCACCCGCGTGATCAAGGAGCGATATCCGAAGATTCAGGTCCTGGCGTTGACCGCCTTCGCCGACATGTCACTTGTGTCCGAGATGGTCAAGGCCGGCGCCTCCGGCTACCTCCTCAAAGGGGGCTCCTCCAAGGAGCTGCTCGACTCGCTGCAGGCCATCTCCCGGGGCCAGGGGGCGCTCGACAAGGAGGTCACCAGGGGGGTCATGGAAGACATGGCCGACCTCTATCGCAAGGAGCAGGAGCGGGCCGACGCGCTCGCAGAGCTCGACCGCATGAAGAGCGAGTTCGTTTCGGTGGTCTCCCACGAGCTGCGCACTCCTATGACATCGATCAAGGGGGGCGTGGCGACCCTCCAGACGAACTGGGGCGCCATCGACGACCGGGTCAAGCTCGAGCTGTTGGATTCGATGGGCACAGAGTGCGAGCGGCTGTCGCGCATGGTTTCCCAGATCCTCACCGCCTCCGGTATCCAGCGAGGGGGACTGGGCTTGCGGCCGACGCTGTTCTCGGTCGCCGTGGTGGCCCAGGCGGCGGTCGCCTCATTGGCCGACAGGCTCGCCGGCAGGGAGATCAGCTGCAACTTCGAGGAGATCTACTCCTCGGGCGACGAAGAGCGTCTCACCGAGGTGATCGCCGCGCTCATCGAGAACTCCCTCGATTTCACCTCGGGCCGCATCTCGGTCGACGTCAAGGCGGTGCTCGGCACTCCGCTGCTGAGCGTCTCCGACGAAGGCCCCGGCATCGCGCCCGAGGACGTCAGAAGGCTGTTGAACGAGCCGTTCTCGCAGGCCGACTCTTCGAGCACCCGCCAGGTGGGGGGCCTGGGCCTGTCGCTCTATCTCGCCCGCCAGGTCGCGGAGGCTTCCGGCGGCCGGCTCGAGGTCGACACGGGCCCCGACCGCGGCTCGACCTTCACCCTGATCCTTCGCCCGGTCTGACCAGTCCCTGATCTAGTAACCCCGGTCGATCCACTCCTCTAGGTGAGGAGCCTCGGCCCCGATCGTAGTGGTCTCACCGTGGCCCGGATAGACGACGGTGTCGGCGGGCAGGCTCAGGAGACGCTCGCGGATCGAGGCGATGATCACCTCAAAGTCGGAGTAGTCGCGCCCGGTTGCGCCGGGCCCACCCTGAAACAGAGTGTCCCCTCCGAACAACCTGCCCCCCACCGAGTCGTAGAGGCACACGCCGCCGGGGGTGTGACCGGGGGTGTGGATAACCTCGAGAGTGACTCCCCCAACTTCGAGAGAATCGCCGTCTGAAAGCTCGAAGTCAGGAGGTCTCTCCGGGTGCTCGGCGTCCCACAGCATCCGGTCCGAGGGATTAAGACCGATGCGCGCATCCAGCGACTCGGCGAGCTGTGGAGCGACGTTGATGTGGTCGTTGTGGCCGTGGGTGCAGACGATGGCGACCGCCCGGCGGGCCCCCACCCCCTGGACGATCGCAATCGCGTCGTGGGCCGCGTCGATGACCAACACCTCACTCTCGTCGCCCACCAGCCAGATGTTGTCCTCGACCTCGAAGTCCTCGCCCCCCAAGGAGAAGGTCCCGGCGGTCCTCACAAGGTCCACCCGTAGCTCGCTCACAGCACCACCACCGAGCGCAGCACCTCGCCCCGCTCCATCTTGTGAAAGGCCTCCTCGACCTCGTCGAGCGAGATCGTCTCGGACACGAAGCGGTCGAGGTCGAGGCGGCCCTGAAGGTAGAGATCGATGAGCAAGGGGAAATCGCGGGTGGGAAGGCAGTCGCCGTACCAGGACGGCTTGAGCGCTCCCCCGCGGCCGAAGAACTCGATCATAGGTAGCTGCATGTCCATGGTGGGAGAGGGAACGCCCACCTGCACGAGCGTGCCGGCGAGATCGCGGGCGAAGAACGCCTGTCGCAGGACTTCAGGGTGCCCCACGGCCTCGATAGAGACGTCGACGCCGAATCCGCCGGTGAGGACCTGGATCGCCTCGACCGGGTCCGTTTCGGAGGCGTTCACCACGTCCGTGGCGCCGAACTCCTTGGCCCAGGCGAGCTTTCTTTCGTCGAGATCGACGGCAATGATCTTGCGAGCCCCCGCCAGACGCGCACCCTGTATCGCGGCGTCGCCGACTCCCCCGCAACCGAACACCGCGACGGTGTCACCGCGGGTGACTCCTCCAGTGTTCATAGCTGCTCCCAGCCCCGCCATGACGCCGCAGCCGATGAGACCGGCGGCTTCGGGCCGGGCGGAGGCATCGACTACCACCGCCTGGCCGGCGGCGACCAACGTCAGGTCCGAAAAGGCGCCTATTCCGAGGGCGGGGCTCAAGGGAGTGCCATCCTCGAGCGTCATGGGCTGCTTCGCGTTGCGGCTCGCGAAGCAGTACCAGGGGCGCCCGCGTCGACAGGAGCGACACTCGCCACAGGGGGCACGCCACGCCAGGATCACGAAATCGCCGGGCTCGACCTCGGTGACGCCCGGACCCACTTCCTCGACGACTCCGGCGGCTTCGTGCCCCAACAGGAACGGGAACTCGTCGTTGATGGCGCCTTCGCGGGAGTGCAGTTCGGTGTGACAGACCCCACACGCCTGCACCCGGACGAGGGCCTCGCCGGGCCCCGGGTCGGGCACCCTAATGGTCGCGATCTCGACCGGCGCGCCCTTGGCGCGCGCTATCACTCCGCGTGATTCTGTGGCCATCAAGCATTCCTTTCGGTCAGAGTCTCAGCGCCCCCCTTGAGGTGGAGGAGCCTAACCGTGAGCAGAAGTAGCGGCAGAGTCGGAGGACGCTCGCAGCCACAGCGACACGGAGCGCGGCTGCATGCTGTCCTGCACCACGGCCAGGAGGTCGTTGGTGAGGCTGTCGATATCGACCTCGTCCCGCAATCGCGCCGAGAACGCCTCCACGGTCTGGGTCGCGTCGTATTTGCTGCGGTAGAAACGGCTGTCGATAAAGGTTTGGAGGCGCACGCGCAGGGGGCCGAAGAGCGCGGCGACCGTGAGAGTCGAGATGGCGATCGAGAGGTCGGAGGTGCCCGTGAGGGGGCGGAAGAGCTGCTGCATCAGAGCCACGACAATGAGGTAGGCGATCCCCAGCGTGGTGGTGAGCGAGCCGTAGACGAGCGCCCGGTTGACGATGACGTCGATGTCGTAGAGCCGGTACTTGAGCACCGAGAACCCGATGGATATCGGGACGAGGCTGTAGCCGATCAGGGTGATGTTGGTGAGGACCTGACCCTCGAAGCTGGCTGTGTCGACTCTCCCGAGCTGAAGTACGGCCATG
>JBPCPZ010000024.1:0-9648 GCA_050998655.1 Actinomycetota bacterium | reverse complement strand
TTGGAGCCGTGACAGGGGCATTCGAACAGCGACGACTTGGAGCAGTGGGGGACCGAGCATCCGAGATGCACGCACTTGCGGTAGAGCGCCAGCAGCTTCATGTCCTTTGACCAGTTGGTGGCCAGGTACACCGGGGAATCGCCGGTCCCCTCGTAGTAGACGAGCCAGAAGCGTCCCTCGGAATTGAACAGCGGCTTGTAGCCGGCGTCGGGCCCGACCAGCGCCACCAGGTCGTCGTAGCTGCCGGCCGTGATCGCGGTCCCGAAGCCCCCCGTCAGCTTGGGCCACAGAAACGACAGCGAGCTCATGCCGAAGAAACCGAGAAAGGCGGTGAACGAGGCGGTCCACGCCCGGTTGAGGAACTGGCGGCGCGACACCGCCATCTGTGGGGCGGTCAGGGGCTTGGCTTTCTTGGGAGCAGGCTTGGGCTTCTGTTCGGGCTCCGGCGCCGCCTTCTCGGGCTGTGCCTGCGGGGGGGCGCTCGCTCCGCCTCCGGCACCACCGGAGGTTGTCGAGGTTCCCGATCCTGCGCTCGCGAACGCGGCCCGACGTTGCTTGCGCATCGTGAGGCCGGCCATGAACAGGGCCCAGAGGGCAACGCTCACCGCCACCACGATCAGCGCGATGGTTCCCGGACTCATCAGCTCAACTCCTTAGTGAAGACCGTCATAGCTCGAAGAAGATGCCGCCCTCCCACGGGAACACGAAGTTGAACCCGGGGCCCCGAAAGAACATCCCGGTGATCGTCAGTCCCGCAAAGGCCAGCATGAAGAACGAGAACAAGACGATGGCCAGCTTGCGATCGTCGGGCCTGGTTGAGGGGTTGCGGTCGATGAAGGGGGCCGCGAAGGCCGTGAGGATCAGCACGTTCGGGATCGTTACGCCGGCCACCTGGGGGTGGAAATAGCGCAGCAGCTCCTGCAGGCCGAGGAAATACCAGGGGGCCTTGGACGGGTTCGGGGTCTGGTTGAAGTTCGCCAGCTCTCGCAGAGGGGCGTCGACTCCCAAGGAGAAGAAGGTGAGAAGCGCCATCACGACCAGCAGCGACACGAATTCGGCCGCCATCAGATGCGGCCACACGTTGACCCGGTCCATGGGCTGCCGCTCGACCTTCTGTATGGCCTCTGGCTTGACCACGGCCAGAAGTCGCTGAACCCGTTCGGGAACGGCCGGGCCGGCGCCGTTGCCCACCGCCTTCTTGGTGGGGGCGGGCGACGAGGGTCGGGCCGCGGGCCGGGAGGCCGCCGGCTTGGACGTCGCTGCGGCCGCCTTTGGCTGCTCGCCCGCTTCAGCCTTCGGCTGCTCCGACGCCTGAGCCTCCGCTGAAGGAGCTCCTCCCAGGGCCTCTCTCACACTGTCTGGGGGCGGAGCGGTGGAGGGGTCGGGCTGGTTGGGATTGGTCGAGCCTCGCTGCGCCCGGACGCGGGCGGCTTTGGCCCGCCCTTGAGCGACCGCAGGGGCGGAACCTTTGTCGGTCTCCTCCTTCAGTATCTGTTCGTAGACCTCGTCTGGAGTCGGCATCTCTTTGTCTCGGGCCCTAGAGGGGGCCTGAGATACCCCCGTCCTTTCGCACTCGCCAGAAGTGGACAGAAATGAAGATCACGATGATGAACGGAAGGAACAGCACGTGTAGCGTGTACCAGCGCAGCAGCGTCTCCGGCCCGATCACCGGTCCCCCCAGCAGCGCGAACTGCACCTGCTGTCCGATGACCGGAGAGTTCTTCATCATCTCGGTGCCCACTGTGACGGCCCAAACGGCGAGCTGGTCCCAGGGCAAGAGATAGCCGGTAAAAGCCAGCAGCAGCGTAAGCAGAAGCAGGACGATCCCGACGATCCAGTTGAACTCACGCGGCGGCTTGTAGGCGCCCGTGTAGAAGACCCTCGCCATGTGCAGGAATACGGTTATGACCATCAGGTGAGCGCCCCAGCGGTGCAGGTTCCTCACCAGAAGTCCGAACGAAACCTGCGTATGCAGCCTGATCATGTCGGCGTAGACGGCCTCGACCGAGGGCCGGTAGAAGAACATCAGGTATATGCCGGTGATGGTCAGAAGGATGAACAGGAAGAACGACATCCCTCCCAGGCACAGCGTGTAGGAGAGCTTGATGCCGTGCCGCTTCACCTTGACCGGGTGGAGGTGGTAGAGCAGCGAGTTCATGACCACGTAGGCGCGGTTGCGGGGCGAGTCGGCGTAGCCGGCGCGAAAGATCGAGCCGGGCCGGAACATTGAACGCCACACCTGACCCTTCTGGACCTGGTCCATGCGCTCGAGAAGCTTCTCTCTAGGGCTGCGCTTTGCCGTCTTGACCACTCAACCGCCTTTCCTGTATCAAGCTTTCTGGGAGCCGGGAACCTTACCCATGGCACGCGCTCCGCGCTTCTTGCCGCCCGTCACTTCACTCTGCACCAGTGCCCCGGTCGGGCACCGCTCGACGCAGAGGTTGCAGCGCGTGCAGGCATTGTCGTCGATCAGAAAAAGAATGTCCTCGGACGCCATCTGGCCGGCGAGCTGCACGTTGCCCGATTCTTCCACCGCATCCGGAGACACCATGAAGATGCAGTACCAGGGGCAAATGTCGACACAGCCTTCGCACAGGATGCACTGCTCGGGAATGAAATCGATAAAGCGCTTCGGCTTGACCGCGCCCTTGAGCCAGTCGTTGTCGACCAGCTCCATCTCGTAATCGGCACGAAAGATCGGCTTCTCGATGATCTCCATGCTCTTGGGATCGGGTGGCTTTGGCATCTATCTCTCTGCTACTTGCCCGACATGTAGCCCTTGACCGGGTCCGACAGGCCTTTGGACCCGGTGCGCTTCTGCTTCGAACGCTGCCAGAAGTAAGCGAAAACGAGCATCCCCACAAGAAAACCGGTCTGCACCGCGTTTGCGATGATGTCGCGCACGATCGCGATCTGAGTCGTGTTGAGTCCTTCTTCGTTGACACCGGGGATCTTCTTGGTGAATTCGATGATCTCAGCAATTTTTGTGTCGGCCTGGTAGATGATCACGGAAGGCACCTGGCCCAACAGAACAATGGCCACGGCCCAGATGATCAGTCCCAGCACTATGGCACGGGTCCAGGTCATAGGCCGGTCGGTGTAGCCGTAGATGCGTTCTTTCATCGCCATGCGAGCGTCATCATATCAACGAGGGATGCGCAAAAAATCGTACTTTGTGCGCTTGAGCAGGGCCTTTGCCGGTTCCGAGATCGGGCCAATCGCGCACATAGCGTCAAGGGGCTCGCGGAGGGAGTCCGGCTGGGTATGCCTTCAGCTCTCCTCGCGGGCCAGCTCGCTCAGGCGCTGTTCGAGCCTGCTCTGCCGGCGGCCCAGAATGAACACGTAGCCGCCGATTCCGGCCCACACCGCCAGGAACGCCACTGCCAACCAGGCCAGGTCGCTCATCCCGTCTCTGCCGCGGCCCGCTCGATCTCCTCGAGCTCCACTCTCTGCTCCAAGCGACCGATGCGCAGGCGCAGAGACAACAGCCAGCAGAAGAGCAGAGTGAACGCCAGCAAAGAGGCGAAGAAGGCGGTCAGCTCGGGCGTCCCCAGCCCGGATCCCGTGGTTGGGTTCGCCACGGTGGGCCCAGAGGGATGCAGGGTGCGCCACCACTGCACCGAGAAGTGAACGATCGGCACGTCGAGAAAGCCCACGATGGCGACAACCGCCGCCAGCCGGCACACCGCGGCCTCGTCTGAGGCCAGGCTGCGGAGGAACAAGTAGCCGACGTAGGTCAGCCACAGGACCAGGGTCGATGTCAACCGAGCGTCCCACTGCCACCACGTCCCCCACACGGGCCTCGCCCAGATAGGGCCGGTGATCAGCACCAAGGTTGTGAACACGATGCCGATCTCCGCGGCCGCATGCGCCAAGAGGTCCCAGCGGGCGGCCCCGGTGCGCAGGTAGGCGATCGAGGCGAGGAACACGATCGCGAACGAAAGATAGGCGATCCAGGCCGAGGGCACATGGAAGTAGAAGATGCGCTGCAGCTGGCCCCCCATCGTGACGTTCGCCTCCCTCGCCACGAAGAACACGAGTAGCAGGGCTGCCGCCACCGAAGCCCAAGCCGCGGCCCCCAGCGCGTCGAATCTGGCCGGGCGTGGTCTCAGTTCGGAAGCGGTGGCCATCTGGCCAGCCTAATTGGGGCCGGAACCTATGCCGAGTGGTGGTCGGATGACCTATGTGACCACTTAACCACCATTCGGCACTGGGGCTAGTCGAGGACGGCGTCGAACAGCACGGCCCCCGCGGTCACGAACACGACATCGAAGGCGACCAAGATGCCGAACCAGCCGCGTGCGGCGAGTGCATCGAACCCGGCCCCCAGCAACAGGTCGGCGGTCAACTCGAGCGCAGCGATGAACACCGGCACCAGTGCAGGCAGGGCCAGAAGCGGGAGCAGCAGCTCGCGGCTTCGGGTCTGTGCCGCCAGCGCGGCGTAGAGCGTGCCGACCGCAACGAACCCGAGATCTACCAGCGCCACCACTGCCACCATGGCGCCCCACGAACCTCCGAGGTCAAAGGCGAACAACAGGGCGGTCAGGGGCAGCAGGACGGTTTCCAGCACGACGAGGAAAGCCAGGTTCGAGAGTGCCTTGGAGACGAACAGCGCGCTTCGATCCACCGGAACGAGAAGCAGCGAGTCGAGCGCTCCCTCTGCCCGCTCAACCTCGAACGTGCGTCCGAAACCGATGAGGCCGGCAAACAGAACCGTCACCCAAATGAAGCCCGCCTGCACGGAGGCGACCACGGCGTTGTCGGCCGCGGAGGCTTCGGGGAGGGCGAAGGCCAGCACAAGTGCAACGGCGCCGGCGAAGCCGAGCATGGGGGCGAGCGTGTCGCGGGCCCTCATTTCGATGCGGAGATCTTTTGCAGCCAGCCACATCGTCTTGGTCACAAAGCCGGCCTCGGTCACGGGGTTGCCGTCTCGTGGAACGGCCGTCGGCGCTGCGAGGGGTCGCGGTAGCGGCCGTGGGTCACAACCCTGCCGCGGCGCAGGATCACCCCGGCATCGGCAAACGCCTTGAGCTTTCGAGCTCCATGAGTGGCGATCAGGGCGCTTCGTCCCGGCTCCCGCCACGTCACCAACGCCTCGGTCACCAGCGCCGCGGAGTCGTCGTCGAGGTTGGCGTAGGGCTCGTCGAGCAGCAGCAGGCGGGGCTCTCCCACCAATGCTCTCGCTACCGCGGCGCGCCGCTTGAGCCCGGCCGAAAGCTCCCCCGCGAGGGTCTTGGATCGGTCTTCGAGCCCGAGCTGAGCAAGCAGGTGCTTGGGGCGTGCCTCGTCGCTGCCGTAAAGCTTGCCGAACAGCTCGAGGTTTTCTGCCACCGTCAGGTTGGGATAGAGACCCGACTCGTGCCCGGCGTAACCCACCAGCCGACGCCAGTTCTCTTGAGTTGGTGCGACCGGTACTCCCTCGAAGGTGATGCTTCCTCGCGACGGTCTCACCAGACCCGCCACGGCTCTGAGCAACGTCGACTTGCCGGAGCCATTGGGGCCGAACAACCCGGTGATTCCTTCCTCGAGCGTGAGCTCGATGCCGTCGAGTGCAACAGTCCGGCCGAAGCTCACCCGAAGGCCCTCGACCACGATCATGGGACTGGCTCGGTTTCCTCCGACTCGGTTTTTTCCCGCAACAGCGCCTTTAGCCTCGTGCGCTCTGTCTCCCACTGCTCTCGCTCGAGGTCCCCCGCGTCGAAGGCGAGGTCGAGCTCGGCGATCCGGCGGACAATCGCCACGCGCGACAAAGGCTCGGGTAGAGCGGGGGCCGCGTAGGCTTGCCGCCGGTGTCTGAGCGCGTAGCCGCTCGCCAGGAGCATGACGAGCAACGCGGCCCCCACTCCACCGACGAGCGCAGCCGAAACCCCTGCCTGGGCCACCGCCACCGCTCCGATCTGATCACCTGCGTCGATTCCCTCCCGGCTCGACCACAGCCGATAGCGGTCGCCGCCGATGGTGCGCTCGCCATCTGGGAAAAGCCGAGCGCTGTCCAGCTCGATCGGCTCGGTCGCGTAGATGGAGGTCTCGGCCGTCGGATACAACGCGGTGCGGGAGAGGTCGAAGCTCCCCCCGGAGCCCTGCACCCGGTATGAGTAGGTGATCTGACTTCGGCCCGGAGGGATCGCCACGGTCGCGGCGAAGCCGTACTCCCGGCGCACGATTACCGGGATGTCGATGGGGTCCGAGGCCAGGATTCCGCATTCCGCCGGCCTGCACTCGCCGTCTACGGGAAGGGCGAAGCCAAGGCTGGCGGCAGGCCCGGGTACGGAGTCGGGCGAATCGGCGGGATCGGAATCGGACATCGACGCGGCCCGGCCGATGTAGGCGCGATGGGTCAGATTCGCCACGGTCACCGACTCGATGACGCTGAGGCCGCCGTCTGCCGGCCGGACGAAGAGGTCGTCGCGAGCGAGGATGACGGCGCGAGGATCGGAGGTGGTCTCCCACACCTTGAGTGTGGTGTCGAATACCGGGGCCGGTTCTTCCTGTTCGGGGATCTGAAGCACCCGGCCGGAGAAGAGCCCTCCGTCATAACGGGCGTCGAGGGCGTAGAGAAAGCGATCTCCGGTGG
Source organism: Actinomycetota bacterium (assembly GCA_050998655.1). Classification (GTDB taxonomy): domain Bacteria; phylum Actinomycetota; class CADDZG01; order CADDZG01; family WHSQ01; genus JACDAL01. The sequence continues at coordinate 3,074 of JBPCPZ010000024.1, read as the reverse complement.
TGAGTCCCTCGAATCGGTAGCGGCCGTCGGCGCCGGTGCGGGCCTTGTAAGTACGAATGCTCTCCCCGCCCCGCCGGGTCTGCGTGAGGATCATCACGACTCCCGGCTGCGGCGATCCGGTGGCGCCGTTCATCGCTCGCCCCCGAATCTCTCCGTTTCCTTGCGCGGATGCAGCGAGACCGGCCGGCTGGAACAGAGCCAGTACGACGACCAGGAGGGTCGCTAGGCGCCGCATTGAGAGCAGGTGCGGCCGGCAGAGAGGGTTCGCCCGCAGAGGGGACAGGCAAGAGCTGCCCTGATCTCAGCTATCTCGGCCTCGAGCTCGTCGTCCGATGGCTGGCGTGGGGCGGAGAACGTCGTGAGCTCCCTCAAGGCGGCCAGCGCCTCGGCCTCGTAGTTGGCCCGCAAGGTGTCGAAATCGGGTGCCGCCAGCTTGCCCAGGGCTCGCTCTTCCTCGAGGTCCACGATCGCCGTGAGCGCGATTGCCTTGCGGTCGGCGGCCGCTGAGGGGGCCGGACTGCGGCGAGCGGCTCGGGCGCCTCGAAGCATGGGGGTTACCACCCACAAGAGGATCGCCAGCGCCGCCACTAACACGATTGCGATCTCGATCACGGCCTCTCTCCCTCCCTGCTCGCCGCGGCCCTCAACGTCGCCAGCTCGTGCTCCAACCGTTGTCTTTCCTCACCGGTCATGGTGACGCTAACCGGTGAGGGCGTTTGCGTGCTGCGAGACCACCTCCGCACGATCGCCCACACTCCCGCCACTCCCGCGCCCAGGGCCATCACCGGGGGGAGCCAGGCGACGAAACCGGCGCCTTCGGCCACCGGCGCGGCCCGGATCCCGGCTCCGAACTCCCGTTCGAGCTGGCGCATGATCTGCGTCCCGCTCCTGCCTTCAGCGACCCACGCTTCGATCCTGTCCCTCAGGTCCAGCGCTTCTTGAGAGGGGCAGTCGTGCAGGGTCACTCCGTCGCAGAAGGGCGACATGATCTCGTTTGAGATGTCGTTGGCCACGTCTTCGGGCGTCGCCGCTGCGGGTGCCGCCAACAGGATCAGGAAGGCTGCGACGGCTGCGACGACCCGCAGCACTATGACGCCGCCGCATGGCTCAGGCGCCTGGGCGGCGCCGGAACCGCGACGCTGACGGGGCTGGGGCCGCTCATCAGCACGCCCATGCCCCCCACCATTACGAAAGCTCCGGCCCATATCCACCATGTCAGCGGGTTGACGAAAGCGCGCAGCACGATCGCCGAATCGGCATCCACCGCCGTGACCACGATGTAGAGGTCTTCGAGGGGGGTGGTTCGTATGGCGACCTCGGATTGGGTTTGGCGGGAGGCCAGGTGAAAGTTGCGCTGAGGGTGCAGCACGGTGACGAACTCGCCCGGCTCATCCCCCCTCCCTCCCCGAGTCACTCTTATGGTGGCGTCGTTCACCTGCTTCTCGGGAGTCTCGGACGAGCGCAGCCCCTGGTAGGAGAGCATGTAGTCACCTATTCGCATCGACTCGCCGGTGTCCAGCTCGCGGCTGCGCTCGACCTTCGCCCATCCTCCGGCAAATCCAATCACGATCAGAACCACGCCGAGGTGGACGACGTAGCCGCCATAGCGCCGCCGGTTACGGCTGACCGTGCGGCCCAGCGCGGTGGGCCAGGCAAGCCCCTCGCGGCGTCGGTGGACCCGGCTGCCGCGCACGAACTCGGAACCGACGGCTGTGGCGGTAAAGGCGCACAGCCCGAAGGCGAGCAGGGCGCCGAAGCTGTCGACACCGCCGCCGCCAAGGCCCGCCACCACAACAACCGCGACGGCCAGGGGCACTCGCAGGAGCCGGAGCAGCGACGCCCCCCGCATGCGCCGCCACGAGATCAGGGGGCCGAGCCCCGTCAGAGCAATGATCGCCAGTCCGATAGGCACGAAGGCGCGATTGAAGAACGGGGGTCCCACCGGGAGCCTGAGTCCCGTGAGCCACTCGTTCACGATCGGGTACACGGTGCCCCACAGGACGGTGAATGCGGCCGCCAGAAAGAGCACGTTGTTGGCCATGAACGCCGACTCGCGCGACAGCAGCGAGTCGAGGCGGTTCTCGCTTGAGAGGGCGTCGAGCCGTGTCGCGATCAAGGCGATGCCCGCGATGAGCACCAACGCCAGATAGGGCAGGAAGTACTTGCCGACGTCCCCCTCGGAGAAGGTGTGGATCGAGGACAGGATGCCCGAACGAGTCAAGAAGGTCCCGAACACGGCGAGGACGTAGGTCAGAAGGATGAGGCTCAGATTCCAGACCTTGAGCATGCGCCGCTTTTCCTGGATCACGATCGAGTGCAGGAAGGCGGTGGCGGTAAGCCACGGCATGAAGGAGGCGTTCTCGACCGGATCCCACGCCCAATAGCCGCCCCAGCCCAGCTCGGTATAGGCCCACGCCCCGCCCAGGACGATCCCGATCGACAGCGCGCTCCACGCCAGGAGCGTCCACCTTCTCGTGGCTCTCAGCCATTCGTCGTCTGACCGCTTCGACAGAAGAGCCGCAACTCCGAACGCGAACGGGATCGAGAACCCGACGAAGCCCAGGTAGAGCAACGGCGGGTGGATGAGCATGCCGGGCGATTGCAGAAGGGGGTTGAGACCCTGGCCGTCGGCGGGGGCCGCGGCCAGCCGGGCGAACGGATCGGCCGGGACCGCCAGCAGGAACAGGAAGAAGCAAGAGACCGACGAGAGCACGGCTCCCGCCCACGCCACCAGATCCGTGGACGCGCTCGAGGCGCGGGCGAGGGCGATCGCCCCCAGCACCGTGAGCAGCAGTGCCCACAGGAGCAGCGAGCCCTCCATTCCTCCCCACAGCGCGCTAAAGGTGTAGGCGCCGGTCAGTGAGCGGGACGAATAGGAGGCGACGTAGGCGAGAGAGAAGTCGTGGGCGAAGAACGCAGTCAGCAGGCAGAAAGTCGAAAAAAACGTGAAACCTGCCGCCGCCCCTGCCGCCCTGATGCCCGCATTGGACAGGTCGCGCCGGGCTCGTCGAGCTCCCAGAAAGCACAGAACCACGCTCGCGGCGGCAAAGGCCAGCGCCGCGAGGAGGGAGGGC
>JBPCPZ010000171.1:0-11570 GCA_050998655.1 Actinomycetota bacterium | reverse complement strand
CGCCGACGTCGAGCACACGCATCCCTGGGCCGATCCCGCAAGCCTCCACGAGAACTGGTCCCAAGGGCGTGATCCAGGTTTCGACCATCGAGGCATAGTCACCCGAGGCCCACATGGCACGGTGACGTGCCTTGAGCTCGCCGTCGATGGGGGTGAACGACATTGCGCGCAACCTCCTGATCGGGAACTGATGAGAAATCCACGGTATCACTGGGAGGAAACCGACGAAGGCGACCTGCCCCCTTGCCGCTCCAATTCGGCCGGCTTCGCCCCAAGGCCTGTGTCGCCACTCAGACGCGTCGAACTATCTCGTTGGCGACACCCGAGATCACGCCCTATCTATGCGATTCCTAGGTGAGGCCGTCGTAGACCAGCTTCATGCCCGACCCCAGCAGCACCGCCAGGATCACCCACTCGAAGGTCCTGCGCGATAGCCGGTCAGTGAGGCGCGACCCGAGCGGAAGAAACGCCATGATCGGCACCAGTGACAACAAGCTCAGGACGAATAAGCGAGTTGTGTAAAGACCCAGTGCTGCAAGCGTGATCGCCTGGACCAGCGCATAGACCTGGAACACAGTGGTGATGGACAAGACGTAGACCTCTTTTTCCAGCCTGAAGCCGTGAAGGTAGGTCGAGATCAACGGACCCGAGATTCCGGTCGCGCCCTGAAGCACGCCGGCCGCGGCCCCCACCGGCGGTGACGTCCACCGTGTGGTTGCGGGCGTCAGGCGCAGCGAGGGATGGAGGAAGTAGACGAGGATGTAAAGCCCGATCATGCCCGCCAGGCTGAGGGACAAGATATCGGGGTCGAGGCTCTTGAGCAGGATCGTTCCGAGCACGGCCCCCGCCGTTCCCATCACGAGCAGCGCTGGTAGGTCGCGTGTGCGCGAGAAAAAACTGCGATGGGTCCAGATCAGCCATGTGTTGCTGATGATCCCGGGCACCGCCATGATGACCACCGCCGCCTCCACCCCCAGGAAGGTGGCGATTACAGGTATCGCTATCTGCGGCAGGCCCTGTCCGGTGGCGCCCTTGATGAAGGCACCCACTCCCATGGCTACGACGATGATTGCGATGCTCCCGAATGTCACCGCATCAGGCTCGAAGGGTCGACGCCCAAATCCGAAAGCATCACGCGCGCGGCGTTGCGGCCGGGCCTCCCGGATACAGACCCGCCCGGGTGCGTGGTCGCTCCGGTCTGGTAGAGACCTTCCAGCCAGAGGCGGTAGCCGGAATAACCGGGAGCCGGCCGGTTTATACCCGACTGACTCTGTGAGAGCTCTCCACCGTGACAGGCGCCGAGATAGTTGTGAGGGTTTCGCTCCTCGAGATCGAGCGGACATTCGGGCACGACCGCCAGAGAATCGGCGGGTTCGAAGTCCATGCGGGCGGCGACCCGCTCGAGCAGAGCACGGCCGAAACGATCGCGTTCGGTGTCCCAACTGGTGTCGAGGAGCCGGCGCGGCGCGATCGTCAGAAGCTTCAGGGTTGCACCTCCGTCGGGTGCGCGTCCGGGATCCACGGCGCAGGGGTTGACGACCAGAATCCACGGGTCGCGGTCGCATGTGCGCCCCTCGTAATGCGCACTGATCTACTCGGCGAGCCCTGTCGGCGTGCCGTAGGCGCCGGCCGTAGCCGTTCGAACGCCCTCCTCGACGGAGAACGAGGGCACCCGTTGCAGAGCGACATGGAGTGCGAACAACGTGAGACCGGGCCGCCACTCTGCCATCGCGGAACGGAAATCATCGGGCACCTCGCTGGCCGGAAGCACGTCTGGGAGGCGGGCGGCGTGGATTGTCGATAGGACGGCCCTCCGGGCGCGATAGACGCCCCCCGACGCTGTGACACATCCAACCGCGCGTCTCTTCTCAAGCATGATCTCGGTCACCGGCGAGCCCGGGATCACTCTGCCCCCGTGTGCCTCGATCAGCCGGGTCAGTGCGCCCGGAAGAGCACCCGATCCGCCCACGGGCGTGGCCCAGCCGAACTCCTGTCGTCCCGCCGCAACGGAAAGGGGCAGTATGCCGGTCCCCGGCCGTTGTGTGTCCTGGATCGTCGCAAAGGAAAGCCACAGCATCAGTGAGCGCACGCGCTCGTGCTCGAAATGCTCGAAGACGAAGTCCTGCGCGCTCATTTCGCTCAACCTCGAGTAAGCGCGGCCCGGTTCGGTGTCGGGCATCGCTTCTGTAGGGGGAAGGTTATTGATAAGTGAGTGAACTTGCTTGAGGCCCGCATCCCACTTCGCGAGTAGCTCAAGGTATGCGAGCGCATCGGGCTTCGAGTAACGAGCGATCTCCTCAGCGGTTCGTTGAGAGTCGCGCCACATCGTCAGGCTCGCGCCGTCCTCGAACGGCATCACTACTGCCGGATCGGTATAGATGTAACGCAAACCATAGCGGCCAAGCTCGAGCTCATCATTGCGCAGCAAGGGGTTTGACTGGATGAGTACATGCGCGCTGGAGCAGGAGTCGTGCTTGAATCCGGGAAGGGTCAGCTCTTCGGTCACTGTGTTCCCGCCGATGATGTCGCGCGCTTCGAGGACGATCACCTCGAAACCGGCTCGAGCTAGATAGGCCGCCGCTATGAGGCTGTTGTGACCGGCCCCCGCGACGACGACATCGGCCTCGAGCGCTGCGACACTCATCTCTCGCTCTCCAGCGCTGCTGCCATCCAGTCGGCGCTGTAATAGCGGTGTTTATAGGAGACGTTGGCACAGCCGTGGTTGCCGTCCTCGAGCAGAAGGAGGTCGACGCCTCCCGACGCTTCGTCGCAGAGTCTTTGGGCCTGGGTCCAGGAGATGATGCGGTCGAGCTTGCCCATCACCACATGCAACGGGCAGGTGATTCGCTCGGCGACGCCCTCGAGCGACAGCGTCAGCGCATGAGCCCGTGCCTCCTCCTCGAACCCGTCTTCGAACGCACGCGGTAGGTGTCGCGGGTGAGCTGCGGCAGCCCCTGCCAGATGGCGCCGAAGACGGCGCCGAGCGCGTGATTCAGACCGTCGACTCTCTGGATGCAGTGGTCGGCGTCGATGCCGCGCTCTCCTCTACCGCCCCTTCGCTGTTCGATGGTTCCGACAACGTCGCATCGACGCGCGAGTACGAAGCTTCGGTCGAGGGTGTCATGGCGAGTGCCGCAGTCGTAGTGGAGGGCCGCTTCCACAATCAGCGGCTTGCCCCCACCTCCATCGAGGCACGCGCCGTGCTGGCGCAATGGGATCGCGACCGGCTCACCGTGTGGACCTCGCACCAGGCCCCCCACCGCCTGCGGGGCGAGCTTGCCACGGTTTTCGGCCTCGGCTTGGATGCGGTCAGAGTGCGCGTGCCTAAAGTCGGCGGCGCCTTCGGCGCCAAAAGCCAGACCTACGCTGAGTACATCGTCGTCGCCCACCTCGCCCGCAACCTGGGTCGGCCCGTGCGCTGGATCGAGGATCGCCGAGAGGCGTTGCAGAGCGCCACTCATGGCCGGGGCCAGTCGCAGAGATGCCGTCTGGCGGCAGACGACAGAGGCACTTTGCTGGCCCTCGAGGCGTTCATCGATGCCGACGTCGGAGCCTACCCTGACACCGGAGCGCTGGTGCCCGCGATGACGGCCTGGGTGCTGTCTGGGCCCTATCGAATCGAAAACCTCTACGCCCGCATCCGATGCGTGGTCACCAACGCAGCTCCGACCGCGTCCTATCGGGGTGCAGGTCGGCCCGAGGCCGCGTTCGCGCTCGAGCGCCTCATGGACAAGCTGGCCCGCAGGCTTGGCTCCGATCCCGTCGAGCTGCGCCAAGCGAACTTCGTGCCGCCCTCCGAGTTTCCCTACCGATCTCCTACAGGAGCCGTCTACGACTCGGGCGACCACGCCGCCGCGCTGCGTTCGGCTCTCGAGCTAGCGGGTTACGAACAGGTCCGGGAGGAACAGCGCCGGCGACGCTCGAAGGGCGACGACCGACTTCTTGGCATAGGCATCGGCAGCTATCTGGAGCGATCGGGGGGCCGTTCCGGCACGAGCGAGTACGGCGCAGTCGAAGTCATGGGGGATGGCGTCATCGTGGCGAGATCGGGCGCCACTCCCCAAGGGCAGGGACACGAGACGGCCTTTGCTCAGGTGGTCGCAACCGCGTTCGACGTCGAGCTGGATCGTGTCCAGGTGCTACAGGGAGACACCGACGCTGTGCCTCGAGGCACGGGAACGTTCGGGTCGCGCAGCATGCAGGTGGGGGGATCGGCACTTCATCAAGCCGCCGCCGAGGTTCTCGCGGAGGCCCGGCGCCGGGCGGGAGAGTTCCTGGAGGTGGCCGAAGCGGACCTCGTCTTCGCGGACGGCCGCTTCACGATAGCGGGAACTGATCGCTCCGTGGCAATCGAAGCCTTGGTGTCCCCGGCGCCGCTCGAGTCCGCTCTCGAACTGTCGCCGCCCCAGGCCTTTCCCTTCGGTTCCCATGTTGCGATCGTGGAGGTCGACCGCGCCACGGGGCACGTGGAGGTGATGAAGCTGGTCGCAGTGGACGATTGCGGTGTGGTGGTGAACCCGGCCATCGTTGCGGGCCAGACGCTGGGCTCGATTACCCAGGGCTTAGGGCAAGCCCTCTATGAGGAACTGACTTACGAACCCGGCGGCCAGCCGCTGTTCTCGTCCTTGCTCGACTACTCGATTCCCACGGCATCGGAGATGCCGCTCGTCCTCATGGGAGAGAGCGTGACTCCCAACCCGAACCTGGAGCTCGGCATCAAGGGGGCCGGGGAGGCGGGCTGCATCGGAGCCCCGCCGGCCGTGGTCAACGCAATCGTGGATGCTCTCGGCGGCTTCGACCAAGACCTCGACATGCCGGTCACACCGGAGAAGGTGTGGCGCGCTCTCCAGTCCGCCAGGCGATCTTCTCCTCAGAATGAGCGCTGAGCGCTGCTGACGTGGAGAAGATCGTTAGCCGGACCGAGCCCGGCGCCCGACCTCTTCGATCAGATCGGCCGCCACGACCTTGCCGTCCCGGCCCCTGATCGTCTGTCCGTTGACATCCATGCGGGCCCGCAGCTCCTCGTTTCCCAGCAGCGTGTCGAGAGCCTTTCGCAGCTCCATATCCTCGAAGCGGTAGGTGTCGAGCCGCACGCCGAAGCCCAGCTCTTCGACCCTCTGTGCGTTGTCGTACTGATCCCAGAACAACGGCAGCACGATCATCGGCTTACCAAAGTGCAGGCACTCGGTCGTGGTGTTGTTGCCGCCGTGGGTTATCACGAGGTCGACTTCGGGAATGATGCTGGTCTGGGGCAGGCGAGCTTCGCCCCACATGTTGTCGGCAAGCTCGAACTCGTCGGCGCGCGGCCCCCGCGAGACGATGTAGCGATGCGGGGTCGCGGCGAGCACCTCGACAAGACGCTTCATGAGATCGACGTCGGCAGAACCGAGCGAGCCCAACGACAAATACACCAGGCCGCCATCGCCCGAAGACAACGAGGAGGGAATGGTGAACGGCTCCTCTGTCTCTCTCACCGACGAGTCGAGCCGCTTCCACGTTTGACCCAGCGGGCGAGATCGAGGGTAGTCGGCGACCTCCGGGTAGACGTAGAGGTTCAAGTGTTGTGACTCGTGGATGAACTCCAAGTCCGGCAGCGGCGGCGCGCCCTGCTCGATCACCCACTGGTTCGTTTGCTCCCAGAATTCCCGGTGAGTGCGTTCGTTCTGCGTTCGAAAATCGTCCCACCTACGGGAATCATCCGATCCGTAGCCGCTGAACTTCGGCGGAAGCACGGGATCTGGCATTTCGAGGGGGTTGCAGCTCATGATCCTCACCCACGGTGCACCGTGAGTGAGGAGAGCGGGGAAGCAGCTGACGTTGTCCTCGACGATGACATCGGGCCGGACCCCGGCAAGCATCTCCTGCAGCTGCGGCTCGCAGAACTTGGCGCCTTCGATGAGCGACTCCCATACCGGCTTGATAAAGGAGTCGAGCTGGTCGACGGTCGGTTTCCTGAACTCGGGAGCGGTCTCGATGATGAAGTCGGTCCAGAACTGCCCCGCGTCCTGCTCGTCGGCGGCCGGCGGCGCGAGGTCGACCAGGTTCTCCTCGAAACCGAGCGGCTCCAGGGCCCCCGCCCACGACGCCTCAGCCGCGAACACGACCCGGTGACCCCGTCGCTCCAAGACCTTGCCGATGCCGACGCAGTTGTTGGTCGGCCCGTATGCACTCTCGGGCATGAAAACGACGGTCATGCGATCTTTACCCACAGCCCCTCCCGAACCGCTCGAGCGCGGGTGACCACGGTACTGAATCGCGCGCAGAGCGCGCTCGGCTACCGAAACCGTACTCAGAGGCGCGTTGGGGACGAATGACTACCTCGCCGCGAGCCCGTGCGGGGGGTTGAAATAGAGGTCGAGTGCGACCCACACCGTTTTGGAGAACGGAAAGAACAGCACGGGCACCACCAGGTTCGCCACCACGCCGATCACGAGCAGAGGTATCCATTGCACGTCGGGGGCCGTTACGAAGATGCCTCCTACGAACAACACCCCGAAGAGCGCCTCGGTAACTGCAGTGTTGACGATGATCGCCGATACCCAGTACCCCTCCTCGCGCTCGTAGTGATGCTCGCAGCGAGGGCAGTTCTCTGCGAGCTTGTAGTAACTGCGGAAGATCCCCCGTTGTCCGCAACGAGGGCAGCGCCGAAGAAGGGCGCGCTTGACGAGAGTGCCGAGGTTCTGCCTCTGCGTCAGCGGTTCACCGCGGACATGTCCGGATAGCGATCACCAGCGGCCGAGCCCGACGGTGACGCTTCGTCGATACGAGCAAGATCATCGTCAGTGAGGTTGATGTCGGCTGCAGCCGCATTCTCTTCGAGATAAGAACGGCGCTTTGTTCCCGGAATCGGGACGATGTCTTCTCCCTGATGGAGCACCCACGCGAGCGCAAGTTGGCCCGGAGAAACGCCCTTGTCGCGAGCAATCTCGGTCACTCGTTCGACGAGCTCGAGGTTGTGCTCGAAGTTTTCTCCCTGAAAGCGAGGCATCTGTCGCCGCCGGTCGCCTTCGGCGAGGTCGTCGATCGAGCGGATCTCGCCCGACAGAAAGCCTCGACCCAGCGGACTGTAGGCCACGAAGCCTATGCGGAGCTCGCGGCACAGTCCCAGAAGCTCGTCCTCCGGTTCGCGACTCCACAGCGAGTACTCGGTCTGGAGCGCGCAGATGGGATGGATCGAAGTGGCGCGGCGAATTGTCTCCGGCCCGGCTTCGGAGAGGCCGAGGTAGCCGACCTTCCCGGCGGCCACAAGATCGGCCATGGCGCCGACCGTCTCTTCGATGGGAACAGACGTGTCGACGCGGTGCTGATAGTAGAGGTCGATGTGATCGATGCCCAGACGTTCGAGCGACGCGTCACAGGCGCGCCGAACGTAGTCGGGGCTTCCGTTGATTCCTTTGAAGCTTCCGTCTTCGCCTCGCTCGTTGCCGAACTTAGTGGCGATTACGGCTTCGGAACGATGCCCGGCAAGCGCCTTGCCGACGAGCTTCTCGTTCGTGAAAGGGCCGTACATGTCGGCGGTGTCGAAGAAGTTGATGCCCAGCTCCAAGGCCCGCTCGATGGTGGCGATCGACTCCTTCTCGTCGCGGGTCCCGTAGAACTCCGACATCCCCATGCAGCCGAGGCCCATCGCCGATACCTTGAGGCCGGAAGCCCCCAGCTGGCGTCGTTCCATCGCTTCAGCTCCTAACTGTAGTCAAGTGTTTCGAGGGCCTTACCGGGTGGTGAGTTGCGTATTCAGGGAGGTCGGGCTCGGGGATGAGACCGAGATCGAATCGGGGCGCAGGTTCTTGTGGTGCCCTTAGTGCGGGTGCATCCCCACGTTCATAGACCTTCCCCTGCTCACCGGCCAGCCATAGACCGGCCCCCGTTGTCGTCGCCGCGGCATCGGCGAGGGTGGCATCCAGGCCGGCCAGCTTCAGCGGCTCGAAGACCGGCGCGTCACCGAAGCTCATGATCCTTCCGCGTTCGGTCACGAGCCAGTAGCCTTCCGTCCCGTGGGTGAGGCCCGCCGTTACCGGCGAGTCAAGGCCCGCGTCGAGCGCGTCGCCTAGTTGGTTGGCATCGCCGAATGCCGCCACCCCGCCGGCGGGAGAGAAAAGCCGGTACCCCGCCCCTGTCGGCGTCGGAGCCAGGTCCGTCCATCTGCTGCCCCTGCCCCGCATGCCTCCGAAGTGCTTGGCATCGCCCCGATCGAAAACTCGGCCCCCACGCGCAAGGATCCAGTAGCCTTTGCCGGTCGGAGTAGGGGCGATGGCCACAGCCCGCGTCGAGTATTTCTTGGCTCCTCCGCGGTAGCGGGCATCGCCTAGGGCCGCGCCGGCGCCGCCACGTTTCAGCAACCAGTAGCCCTTGCCGGTCGGGGTGGGAGCCGCGGCCACTACCGGCTGCTTTCGAAGGCGATCGCTGAGAGCGCCGAAATAGCCGCTCGAGTGGGGGAGCACGGCCCCGTTTCGGGCTACGACCCAGTAGCCGTCCCTCTCGGGTGCCAGGGAGGACACCAACGAGCGCCGAGGCTTCCACCAAGTCGTGTTGAGCCGCGCCCCCGGCCACGTGAAGCTGAAGTGGACGTGATTCGTATGGGGATTGCGGGCGGCTCCGTCGGTTCCCCAACAAACCCCGTTGCGCATTGTGCAATAGGTGCGCCAGCCGCTCCACGGAAGCCAGATGCGCTTATCCCAGATGAGGTACATGATCCCGAAGCGCCGGGCGCGGGCGTGGGCGTTGCCGAAGCGGTCGGTATCGAGAAGCCAGTGGATGATGTGGTGGGCCGCCTTGCGCTGCCATGGAACTCCCGAGTTGACTGCCCAGTCCCAAGCGCGGCCCTCCTTGTGCTCGCTGCGCCCCCCGATGTTGCAGGCGCGGCTAACCCCCAGCGATCCAGTTTGAGGGTGGCGGGCGTACACGGCCCGCTGGAATGCGAGCACGCCGGGCTTGGGAGCCGGAGAACAGATCGACTGGCCGTCGTAGAGCGCGAGGTTGTCTACACCGGGACCAAAGCTGGGAGGTTTGGCCAGGGCCGCTCCGCCGCTGCAAATTGTCGCCGCTGCCACCAGGAGCGCCAGGGCACGGAACCTTCTGCGCAGGTGCCTCGTGTTCAATGGAAGACCTCCCCAGGGGTCGTCGACGCTCAGGCAACTACTTGGACCTGGGCGAGCGAACGTTTGAGCTTAACTGCGGGGTGGGGACCGTTGTTCAGAGCGCGGCGAACACTCTGATCCACTCGACGGTGTATTCGATCGTGTCCAGGAAGTCTGTGACGGCCACATTCTCGTTTGGGGCGTGAATCTTGGAGTCCGGGCGGCACACGCCAGCCGGTGACACCGTTGGTATGCCGAGAAAGTGAGCGATCGGATGCATCGGCCCGGTTGCGATCATCAGCGGAGACACCGCCGGCGCCAGCTCGTAAACGGTCTCGCAGGCGAGGGCGGCTGCTCTCCCGATCATCGAGTCCATCGGGGACCGGGCGGGATGCTCGAGCCCCAGAGCGGTGACGGCAATGTCGCCGAAGCCGTGAGCTTGCAGATGACTTCGGACTTTTGCGACGATGTCCTCGGGATCCTGCTCGGGGACCAGGCGCAGGTCGAGCTTCGCAAGCGCCTGTCTGGGGAGCACGGTCTTCGATGCTCCCGGCACCGTGAAGCCTGCATGGATGCCGGCGATGTTGCAGGTCGGCTCGAAGTGCGCTCGGATCATGAGATCTAGTCCCGAGGCCCCACCCACGAACTCCGAGATCCCGAGCCTTCGCTTCTCGGCCTCCTCGTCGAAGGGAAGGATCTCCAGCGCGGCCACATCTTGCGGCGTAGGAGCGATGACGTCGTCGTAGAAGCCCTCGACGAGCACTCGGCCGTCCTCGTTCCGGAGGCTGGCCAGAGCCTCGACCAGCCTCCACACCGGGCTTGGCGCGTACACCGCCACCGAGGAGTGCTGGTCGTCATCGAGGCCGCTGCAGACGAGCTCGAGGTAGGCGAGCCCCTTGGCGCCAAAAACCAGCTCGGGCGCCCCTGCGTGGTTGACACCCGCCCCTTCCCAGATGCAGCCGTCGGCTGAGAGCTTGTCCGCGTAACGCTCGACCAGCGCCGGAAAGGACGGTGAGCCCACCTCCTCCTCGCCCTCGATCAGCAGCTTGAGCCGAATCGGAAGCTCGCCGAACTGCTCTCGATAAATCTCGAACGCAGCCAGCCGGGCTACCAGGTCTCCCTTGTTGTCTGCCACCCCTCGGGCATAGAGGTGGCCGTTCTGGAGCGCAGGGGCGAACGGGTCCTGGTTCCACAGGGAGACGGGGTCGATGGGCTGAACGTCGTAGTGGTCGTAGATCAGTACCGTTCGCTCGCCGCCGCCGAGGTGAGCGAGCAGTGCATCAGGGGCCGACTCGAACGACAACCTTTCGGTCGCGGCCCCCAGGGGGCCGAGGATACCTTCGAGCCAGGCCACCATGGCCTGAAGGCCCTCTGGATTGCCCGCCAGCGAGGGGATCGAGCAAGCCTGGCTGAGCCACTCCAGGTATCGGTCGCGCCTGGCGTCGATCACGTCGCGCAGTGACAAGAAAGAACCCCCTAATGGTGAGCGGTGAGTGGCAATCTAATCCAGCCGGTGATCTTCTCCTCATGACGAGACGCCACCAGCTGTTGAGGTGAAAAGTCGAACTTGAGGTCAGCCGAGGCTCTTGTCGACGACGCAGAAGCGATTGCCCTCGGTGTCTGAGAGCACGACGAAATCGGGGTCGTACGGGTAAAGGTCCCAGTCGACCTTCTCGGCCCCCAGCGCAACGAGCCGCTCGACCTCCGAGGCCTGCCCGGCAGCATCACGTGCGTAGAGGTCCAGATGCACACGCGGGTGCTCCTGTGGAATCGTCTCGCTGAGGGCGAGGGCCAGGTGCGTCCCGGGCCCGGCGGCGGGCACAAGCACGGCCCAGTCCTCCTCAGGTTCCTCGCGCGGGACGTAGTGAAGCGCGTTCATCCAGAAGTCCAGCGCTCGCTTGAAGTCGGTCACGCCCAGCACGACGGTACCGATGCTCAGCATGGAGACATTCTGCCGCAGATGTGTCCGCCCCCGTGCTCCATGAGCTTGCGCGATAACTCGCCGGCTACATCTCTTCTCAGGTGCAGTTCATGTTTTGCTCGCCATTGGTGCAGGTGTCGTTGCCACGTCCTCCGTCGAGCTGATCGCGCCCCAACCCGCCGTTCAATCTGTCGGCGCCGGAGCCTCCGAAAAGAAAGTCATTGCCCTTGCCGCCGAAGAGATCGTCGTCGCCCTTCTTGCCGAGAAGCTCGTCGTTGCCCGGGCCCCCGATGAGGAGGTCGGCCGACCCTGCAGTGGAGCCCGATTCCTCGGCTCCAGATCCGCCAACGAGGCGGTCGTCGCCGAAGCCGCCGGAGAGCTTGTCCTTGCCCTGCCCTCCTCTGAGCCCGTCGTTCTCGGTGCCTCCGAAGAGGGTGTCGTTGCCGGTGCCGTCACCGCCGAAGAGCCGGTCGCTACCGGGTCCACCCCGCAGCGTGTCGTTGAGGAAGCCACCGTTGAGTCCGTCGCTCCCTTTGCCACCCTTGAGGATGTCGTCGCCCGGACCTCCTCGG
>JBPCPZ010000152.1:0-14763 GCA_050998655.1 Actinomycetota bacterium | reverse complement strand
TTTCTCCCCTTCGTTCTCTCCCTCTGGGGTGCGGCGTCGCGACAGGCGGGCCTCGCCCCCCGGCCCTCCCCCCCCTCGACCGTATCGACCGCCGAATCCTCGAGTTGCTGAGGCAGGACGGGCGTCTGTCGCACACGGCCATCGCCAAAGAGGTGGGGCTGTCTGGTCCCGCAGTGCACGAAAGGGTAAGAAAGCTCGAGCAGAGAGGCGTCATCGCCGGGTACACGGCCGTGCTCGATGCGGAGAAGCTGGACCGCAGCCACATGGCCTTTTGCATGATCACGGTTTCAGAGGGGACGGAGTTCGCCGCCGACGACCCCATCGTCGCCCGCATCTGCGAGGAGCCCGACGTGCTGGAGTTCCACAGGATCGCGGGCGAGGACTGCTACATGGTCAAGGTCCGTTGTCGCACGAACAAGGACATCGAGAGGCTACTGCGACGAATCCGCTCGATCCGGGGAGTGGCCCGCACCCGCACGACGATTGTGCTTTCCACCGAGCTCGAGCAACCCACGATCGGCGTCCCGGAAATGGAAGAGGCCCCCGTCACCGAGCTCGCCTGAACCCCGATCTCCTCACCGGCCCGGCCTGAGCGGCCGCCCTCATTCGGCTTTGTGTCACATTAGGGGCGGATTCCGTACACTTCGTGGCACAAAGCCAGAATTGGGTCGGATGTTTTGCGTCCCGGCCTCGGTATGTCACTGCGAAAAGACGCTGCCGGGGCACTCTGAGGCCTCACAATAAGCAAATGACAACTGACTCTGAGGCCAAGTGCGATCTCTCGACCCTTCGCCCCCATTGCGGGGAGGAGATGAACCCGGAGACATCCCACTACCGATGTACGTCCTGCGGCTATCGGGACTCGTGCTGTTTCTGAGACAGGCCCCCCTCCGGTGACCGAAGCCAAGTCGGTGGAACGGCTGCTCCACCTGGGCGAGCGCGTCCTGACGGACTCCACACACATCTTCGAGGGCCACGATCTGGAGTGGGAAACCGAAGAGTTGATGGCGCTGACACTCGATATCGATGTCGAGGACCTGGCCATGGATCTGCAACCCACCAAGAGGCAGCGGGAGCACTATCTATCCCTCATCGCGAGGAGAGCGGCCGGTGAGCCCCTCCCCTTCTTGACCGGTCGCATCGAATTTTACGGGCTCGACCTCGAGGTGACACCCGGCGCCTTCGTTCCCCGGCCCTCCTCCGAGCTGACCGTTGCCCGGGCGCTGAGGAAGTTGCGGCTGAGGCCCTCTCCCAAGATCGTGGATGTCTGTACGGGCGCAGGGCCGATTGCTCTGGCTCTGGCCGCGGAGCTGACCGGCTCCGAGGTCTGGGGCGCCGATATCTCGATTGAAGGGCTTCGGCAGGCGCGCCGTAACGCCACGGGACTGCAAATCGACAATGTCTCATTCATCGTCAGCGACATGTACGACTCACTTCCGCGAAAGCTCAGAGGCTCGGTCGATCTCATTGCCGGACATGTCCCTTACGTGCCGATCGACGAGATCGACGACCTGCCGGCCGAAGTCATCGATCACGAGCCGCTGTCGACGTTGTCCGATGAAACCGATGACGGGCTCGTGCTCATGCGCCGCGCCATAGAGGAAGCGCCGACGTGGCTGAAGCCTGGAGGCTGGCTCCTACTCGAAGTCTCCGACGATCTCACCACCGTCCTGCGCCGCATGTGCCGCAAGGCCGGCCTCGAAGACAAAGGCGCGCACACCGACGAGGACCGCCTCAGCATGGTGGTCGAAGCCCGCTCGCGGTAGCCTGAATTATGGAAAAGGTTCTGGTTGTCGACTACGGCGCCCAGTATGCGCAGCTGATTGCGCGACGAGTACGCGAATGCCACGTTCTTTCAGAGATCGTGCCGCACGACCTCTCTATGGATCAGATCAGGGCTTTTCAGCCGGCCGGCATCATCCTTTCCGGAGGTCCCATGTCGGTTCACTCGCCGGGCGCTCCCGGAGTCGATGAACGCTTGTTCGCTTTGGGGATCCCCGTGCTCGGCATTTGCTACGGGCAGCAACTCATGGCTCAGGCCCTCGGTGGTGAGGTCGCTCGGACGGGCGGGGGAGAGTTCGGGCGCGCCGAGCTTCATGCCGACACGTCGGAGTCGATTTTGTTCTCCGAACTGTCGCCCAACCAAACCGTCTGGATGAGTCACAACGACGCCGTCGCGGTCCCACCAGGAGGTTTTCGCACGGTCGCTTCGACTGAAGGCTCACCGATCGCTTCGTTCGAAGATCCAACGCGCCGCCTTTTTGGTGTCCAGTTCCATCCCGAGGTCTCTCACACTTCCCAGGGGACAGATCTCCTCAAGAACTTCCTCTTCAAGGGTTGCGGATTGAGGCCCTCGTGGACAATGACCTCGATAATCGAACAAGCGGTTGAAGAGGTGCGCAGTGCAGTAGGCGACGCGCGCGTCGTGTGTGCGCTGTCAGGAGGAGTCGATTCGTCGGTTGCTGCTGCTCTTGTGCATCGCGCCGTCGGCGATCAGCTCACGTGCGTGTTCGTGGACCAAGGACTGTTGCGGGCGGGCGAGGCAGAACAGGTCGAGGAGACGTTTCGAGCACACCTACAGGCTAACCTCATACATGTGAAAGCCGCCGACCGCTTTCTCGATGAGTTGACTGGCATAACGGATCCCGAGGTCAAGCGAAAGACAATCGGCAGGACCTTCATTCGCGTCTTTGAGGAGATCGCGAGGGACGAGCTGGAGGACGCTTCCTTTCTGGTTCAAGGCACTCTGTATCCCGACGTCATCGAGTCGGGTACCAGAGTCGCCGCCCGCATCAAGAGCCATCACAACGTCGGCGGCCTCCCCGAGGACATGACCTTCGTACTGGTCGAGCCACTTCGCAACCTCTTCAAGGACGAGGTCCGTCGCGTTGGCGAGGAACTGGGATTGCCGGAAGAGATCGTGTGGCGCCAACCGTTTCCCGGGCCGGGACTAGCCGTTCGTGTAATCGGCGAAGTGACCCGCGAGCGTCTCGAGTTGGTGCGAGCAGCGGATCACATCGTGGTCGAAGAGATCAAGAGGGCCGGGTTGGGGCGCTCGCTTTGGCAGGCATTCGCCGTCTTGGTGGCGGTCGGTTCAGTCGGAGTGATGGGGGATGAGCGCACCTACGGTTACCCCGTCGTGCTGCGCGCCGTCACCAGCGAGGACGCCATGACGGCAGACTGGGCGCGCCTTCCCTACGAAGTGTTGGAGCGCATATCGAACAGGATCGTGAATGAAGTGACGGGCGTGAACCGGATTGCCTACGACATCACCTCCAAACCCCCCGGCACGATCGAGTGGGAATAAGCCCGCGCACTGGAGAGAAGAAAAACTCCAAGTCGACTTCGGAGGCACGAGGCGACTATCTCAGCATTCTTTCCGGTACCGGCCAGAATGTCATCGGCATCGTCATTGCTGCACTCGCCACACTTGCAGCCAACATTCTGCTGAGCCGCGCACTCGGCCCCGGAGGTTTCGGCATCGTCACCGTCATGTCCCAGGCCGCATTCGTACTCTCCTTTGCCACCAGAGCCGGTATGGACATGGCCGTTCTGCGCGATGTCGCAGTAGAGATTGGAGTCGATCGCAGCGACAGGATCAGGGTCGGCGTCTCCCGAGCGACTGCGATTGCAGCATTGACGAGCTTGGCTGCGGCAGCGGTCATGGTGGCCGCCGGCGACCTCGTGCGTTCACTGTTCCACATTTCAGGGGACAGCTATCCCTACATAGTCGAGGCGGCCGCGGCGGGCCTCCCATTTCTTGCGCTGGCCAACGTGTGGTTGTCGGCCACGCGCGGGCTCAAGATCATGCGCTACACCTTGTATATCTTCTGGGCGGGTCAGCCGATCGCGTGGGTACTGCTGATTCTCGCCGGATGGCAGGTTGCCCAGACGCCGACCATGAGCGTGCTGGCGTACTCAGTCTCGTGGCTGGTGGCTTCGGTCGCCGCCTATTACGCCTGGCGCAAAGAGAGCCGGGCTTGGGAAGCAGGCCCGATGGAGCCGGGGGGCTTGGCGCGGCTCCTTCGCTACGCGGGGCCGCGGGCCCCCGCCGCTATGTTCTCGCAGCTTCTGTTCTGGAGCGATCTGTTTGTCGTCACTCGATATGTCTCGGGAGCCGAGGTTGGTGTCTACTCGGCCGCCTTGCGGGCCGGACAGGTGCTCGTCCTGTTCCTGACATCGGTGAGCCTCATGTTCAGCCCTTACGTGGCGGATCTTCACAACCGCAAGGAAACCGCGCGTTTGAACCGGCTCTTCAAGGCACTCACTCGCTGGACGCTCGCCGCGACTATGCCTGTGTTTCTCGTGCTGACGATAGCGCCCGGGACGGCGTTGGATCTCTTTGGGCCCGACTACAGGGGCGGAGAAACCGCGCTCCTGATCTTGCTCGCGGGCCAGTTTGTAAACGTCGCCACCGGCGGGGTAGGTTTCGTGTTGATCATGGTGGGCCGCACGGGATGGGACTTGCTCGTGTATGCGGCCTCGCTTGCCCTCAATCTGGGGTTGGCATTCATCCTGGCGCCGCGCTACGGTATCGAGGGAGCCGCGGTTGCTAACGCAGTCACATTCGCGCTGTCGAAGTGGGCGCGACTTGCGCTCGTCGCTCGCTTCGTGAACATTCAACCCTACGACCGCAACTACTTTAGGTTGCTTGCTCCGACCTTGATTGCGCTGGCGGTGACGTGGGCCGTTCACCAAGCGGTTTCCGGCGCGCGGCTCGTGGATCTCGCCGCCACCTCACTCGCCGGCCTAATTACCTACGCGGCCGCCTACGCCCTGCTGGGCCTGACCTCAGTGGAAAGGCAAAACTTGACTGCGGCCGTAGCCAAGCTGAGGGCGCGGGCTTAGTGAGCGGCGACTTCCTTGGCGGCCTGAATCCGGTTCAGCGCGAGGCGGTGGAGCTCGGCGATGGACCGGTCCTGATCGTGGCGGGGGCGGGCTCCGGAAAGACGCGCGTCTTGACCTATCGCATCGCCTATCTGATACTCAACGGCGCCTCTCCTTACTCGATCATCGCGATTACCTTCACCAACAAGGCAGCCGCCGAGATGAAGCGGAGAGTGGCCTCCCTGATCGGTCCCGTCGCCAACAACATGTGGGTGTCAACCTTCCATTCCGCCTGCGTGCGAATCCTGCGCAGGGAGGCACCCCGGCTGGGGTACCGGTCCTCCTTCTCGATTTACGACTCGTCCGACTCGGAACGCCTGATCAAGCTGTGCCTCAAGGAGCTCAACATCGATCCCAAGCGCCTCCCGCCGCGGGCGGTTGCCGCGGCAATCTCCGACGCGAAGAACAGGCTGATCAATGCCGGACTGTATCTAGACTTCGCCGCAAATAAGTGGGAGCAAACGATCGCCCAAGTCTACGGCGAGTATCAACGGCGGCTGGAGGATGCCTCAGCATTCGACTTCGACGACCTCATCATGAGGACGGTCGAGGTCTTCGATCGTTTCGAAGACGCTCGCGAGCACTATCAGCGCCGCTTCGATCATGTGCTCGTCGATGAGTTCCAGGACACAAACCACGCGCAGGCTCGGTTCGCCACGTTGCTGGCGGAAAGGTCGCGCAACATCTTCGTCGTCGGAGACGCCGATCAGGGGATCTACGCTTTTCGGGGGGCCACGATAAGAAACCTTCTCGATTTCGAGCGAGACTGGACCGACGCCCATGTGGTCACGCTCGAACAGAACTACCGCTCGACTCAGACGATTCTCTCGGCCGCGAACGCCATCATCGAGAACAACCTCATGAGAAAGCCCAAGTCGCTGTGGACGCAGGCGATTGGCGGCGAACCCATCACGCGTTACCACGCGCAGAACGAGCACGATGAAGCGAGATTCGTAGTAGCCGAGGCGACACGGCTGCGCGATCTCGGAAGTGCACTGTCTGATATCGCAGTCTTTTATCGCACCAACGCACAGTCGCGCGTGCTCGAGGAGGTGTTTTCTGCCCACGAGGTCCCCTATCGGCTCGTGGGCGGAGTCGGCTTCTACGACCGCAAGGAGATCAGGGACCTGCTGGCGTGGCTGCGCGCCGCCGCCAATCCTCAGGACTCGGTATCGGTGGAGCGGGCCGCACAGGCGCCACGGCGCGGACTGGGGGCTGTTTCGATGACCCGTCTGGCCACCTTCGCCACCGAGCAGGGAATCGGCTTGGGCGAGGCGCTGGGGAAGGCAGAGGAGGTCCCGGGCGTCTCTCGCAAGGCCGCCGGAGGCGCGCTCGCCATGAGCAGGTTGCTCTTAAGAATCCGTACCGCCGGCGACTCAGGTGTTCCAGTGTCGGACATCATCGAGCTGGCCTGGGAGATCTCCGGCTATATGGCCGAGCTCACCGCCGAACGCTCCTTCGAGGCCCTGTCGCGCCAGGAGAACCTGAAGGAGCTGCAAGGCGTCGCCATTCAGTACGAAGGCTCTGCCGAAGATCCCAGCCTCGCGGATTTCCTAGAGCGTGTCGCCCTCATCACCGACACCGATGTCACCGAAGGCGAGGAGTCTGGGGTGACGTTCATGACCTTGCACAACGCCAAGGGTCTCGAGTTCCCGACGGTGTTCATTCTCGGTATGGAGGAGGGTGTTTTCCCCCACATCCGCTCTCTCACCGAACCCGAGGAGATCGAGGAGGAGCGGCGACTGTGTTACGTCGGAATCACCCGGGCCATGGAGCGCCTCTATCTCCTCAACGCCTGGTCGCGGACGTTGTGGGGCAGTCTGCAGTACAACACGGAGTCTCGCTTTCTGAAGGAGCTTCCCGAGCAGCTGACCGAGTCGAAGGAGTATGAGAAGCGGGCGGCCAAGCAGCCACCTCGTCGCGGCGCCACCGACCCTTCACGCTTCAGGGTCGGGCAGGAGGTCGAGCACGTCCGCTACGGCCGCGGCACGATCATCGATATCGGCCGCTCGCCCGTGGGTCTGGAGGCGACGGTGAACTTCCCGGGGGCCGGGGAGAAGAGGCTAGACCTCACGATAGCTCCGATGAAGCCCGCCTCCTGACGAACCGCCATTTGTCAGCAAGCTCATCGACCTCAATCCCGCCTAACTTTGCACCTCAGCCCACACGAGATGTGGTTACAGCGACAAGGTTCGGCCGAGGCGGCTGGACAACAACTTAGCTCAGGGCTCCGCCGATCCCCCCTCCGAACTTGCTTATCAGCTCCTGCGGATCAACGCCCAGGCTCGACAGCAGATCGCTGTGCTGCTCGGGATCAACCTGATCGGGAAGTTGTTGGTCTGCTTGGGACACTTGCTCTGTGGCTCCCCGCTCCTGCAATAGCTGGAGAATCTGCTCCTTGGGAATCTCCATGACTATGCCTCCTCTCGCGCCGCCTATTCAGACGACAGCTCTCGGACTGATCCTCAGGCCCTGTCGCTTTTCTCCAACTTGGTGTGCCAGCGCTGGCCCATGGCACCGCCGAGCGCTCCGGCGACAAGCATGGCCACCAGCAAGGCGATGCCCACGACTGAGCCGATGTCGCTGAGACTTCCCAGGGGAAGCGGCAGTTGCTGGACGTCGGAGGGTTTCAAGTCGGTGGCGCTGCTGGTGATGCCCGTCACAACCGCCCCGAGGATGATCACCAGGATGATCGCAACGATAGGCACCAGGATCCCGTTGAGTACTCCGGACCCACGCGCCATCCGGCCCGAGGTGTAGCCCCCCCAGAAGTAGGCCAGGAACTGGACTATGACAAGCCCGATGCCGGCGCCGACGCCGGCCGTTGAGACTTCGTTCGGAGAGATGCCGCCCTCGGCCACGCCCATCGCCGCCAAGATCCCACCGACGATAGCGGTCAGAACGACGAAGGCGCCGATCGCGACCACGAGGCCTGTGATGATCGAGACGAATGACACGCCGCCGCGAGTCTGATCCTGCTCCCGGACTACCTTGACGTTGTCCTCCTTGTCTGCCCCGCTACTCCTTGCCATTTCGTGACCTTTCTTTATCAGCTGGATTGTGATCCATCACCCGATCCTCAGGCAGGTCGGTCGGGTGGGGAGGACGCCTGAGTTGCGCCCGCCGACTCCGTTCGGTCGCCGCCCGTCGCCTGCTCCTTTCGCTCCTGGGCCCGCTCCACGATGCGCTCCTTCGAGCCCGACGCCTCCTCCTTGAGGTTGGCGGATTCCTCCTCGGCTTTCTGCGACGCTCGCTCCCAGTACTTGCTCATGGTCTTGATGCCCCCACCACCGATTGCGACGATGGACGAGCCAACGATGATGGCCAAGGCCGCGTAGAAGAGACCGATGACGATGTTCTCGGCGATGTTTAGCTGGTCGAGGGCGGCGAAGATGGCGATGCTCAGGATCATCACGCTTACAGCCATCGCCAGCGCCTTGCCGTAACTGAGGCCACCGAGGGAGGCCTCGATAACCTCTTTGAACGCGGCAGCTATCGCGGCACCAATAACCACGATCAGGATGGCAACGAACACGTTGGGCAGATAGGCGATGACGCCCGTGATGAGTTGGCTGATCGGGTTGGGTCCGAACACGCCAAACACAAGCTGCAGCACGAACCGGAACAGAGCGTAGAAGACGATCCTGCCGAGGATGCTGGAGGCGTCGTACTGAGACTTCTCCAGGGCCTTGCCGACGCCACCCTTCTCGACTGCCTTGTCGAAGCCCACCTTTTCCAACACTTTGTCGACGATCTTGGAGACGGCCTTGGCGATGAAGTAGCCGATCACCAAGATAAGCAGGAAGCCGATCAGTTTGGGCAAGAAAGTCGCGAACGACGAGAATGCGTCTCCTAGTCCATCAGTAAATTGGTCCATTGGAAATCCTCCTTGGTAGAGCGGAGCGGGCTCTCATGGTTCACCCACGTGAGCCCGCTCCGCGGGAACGACTAGCTCTTGGTATCGGGCTCTTCGATCTGCTCCTTGCGGACCTCCTCGGACACCTGCTGCTCCTCGGTGACCGTGTCCTTGCTGAGCTGTACGCGCTCTTTGGGGACGACCCGCTTCTCGGTGACGACCTCCTCCTCGTGGAGCACGACTTCGTGCTCCTCTTCGGTGATGTCGCTGCCTGAAGTTGCCTGGTCGACGTTTGAGTCGGTGATCGGCTCTCGCTCTACTCGGACCTCTTCCCGCTCAACCGGCACAGTCTGCGTGACATTCTCGGTTACGACGTACTTCTTGAGGCGCACCCGGCCCGCCTCCTTTTGGGACTTGCCGATGTGCAGCTCTTCTTCGGAGCGGGTCATGGCGTCATCGGTGGTCGGCCCGCTCGTGTCGTAACCCTCCGCGCGGTCTCGATCGGAGGGATCGGTGTCCGTGCGGCCCTCGGGGAGCCCGGAGTCCGAGGACTGCTCGGAGTATTCGAGCCCGTAGTGGCGGTAGAGCTCCGCTTCTTCCTGCTGGGACAGTTCTCCATCGGGGTCGATGCCGGGCGAACTCTTGACCTGGGACTTGTCGTAGGGCACAGTGATGTCGCTTCCCTGCATCGACGCCTGTGCCAGGGGCACGAAGCTGCCTTTTCCTCCCCAGCCGGTCTTGGCCAGTACCCACTCGGGCTCGTCGGTCTCTTGGTCCAGGTAGATCTCCTGGATGGTTCCTATCTTGGAGCCAGTCTCGTCGAGCAGTGTTGCTCCCCGGGACTCCAATACTTGGTCACGATCTAGCATCTTCGACCTCCTCAGTCGATTAGGCATCCGTTGATGCGTCAACTTCCTCTCCACGATCATCTGATCGAGGAGCCTTGCCCCCTCTCGCCTCCTGGGCGAAAGGCTCTTACCGGTGTGCGCTCCCGTTGAGCTGTCCAAGCATCGCTTGAACGTTGATCCCCAAGCCCATGAGGAGCATTTCGTCCCGTTCGCTATCGACGTAGTCCGGCAGCTCGTCGTCGGCCCGCTCGAAGGCGGATGGACCTCCCTCCACGAACTCGAGGACCTGCTGTTTGGGTATCTCCACCTCGCCCCTTCCTCAATCTCTCCCCGTGACACCGTTCTGGCGAGTCGCTCAAGCGCGTTGCAATAGCGTCCGACGGTAGCCGGACCGACCGGCACAACGCTGTGCCCTTGAAGGCGCCTCTACTCTGTATACGCTTTAGAGGCCCCACCATTACGCACGGGTTTGCTGGCTCCCAACCTGGAAGAAAGTTGAGTTTGGCGAAGGTGGGGCGCTAGGATGAAGAGATGGGGACACAGGGTGAGAAGGCCACCGAGAAGGTAACGGCACGACCGTCTGCGGCCCCGGATGAGGTGCAATCAGATGTCGTGGATCTGGCCGCCATGGTGCGGCGAGTGCTGGGGGCAAGGCTGAGCGACCCTCATGACGTCGAGGATCTCGCCCAGGAAACTCTGGCGCGCGTAATCGAGGCTCGCCCCCGTATTACAGATGAGGGGCTCGCTGCTTATGCGGTTGTAACGGCGCGCAACCTGGCAAGTTCACATGGTCGAGACGAGGCCCGACGTGGTCATAACGCCCATCGCCTCATTGACCTAAGGGCGCCTTCTCAGCCTGACGAAGAGACGCTGCGGCGAGAGGAGTCGGCAGCGGTATCGGCCGCCTTGGAGAAGCTGTCTCCACGGGAGAAGTTCGCTGTGATTGGACACGAAGTGAGCGGCAGAGATACGGCGTCACTTGGGCAAGAGTTAGGGGTTACTCCCGGTGCGGTCGCGGTCCAGCTTGCGAGAGCGCGCGCCAAACTGAGAGTCGACTACCTCTTGGCTTTGAAGAAAGCAACTCCCCCAACGCCTGTTTGTCGTTCCGTGCTCGTAGCGTTGTCGGCAGGGGACCAACGCCGGCAGGCGGCACTCGATACCGCGGATCATCTCCTGCACTGCGAATACTGCGCCACCCTGAGTGAGCCGCTGCTGCAGAAACGAAGGCCGGTTGGACTGCTGCTACCGCTGGCTTTCCTGGATCGGCTGAAAAATTTCGTCGGAAAGTGGTCGCAAACACCCCACGCCGGGGCCACCGCCGCCACAGCCGGCGCGTTGACCGTAGCCGCTGCCGCGCTGGGCGCGAGCATCATGTTCGGTGGGAATGCTCAGGAGCCTGCGCTGCAAGGGCACCTTACGACCTCGGGCAGAATCTTGCCCACATCGGCCTCGAGACTCGGCGAACATGTTGGCAAACGTGTCAGGGCGCACGGCATAACGGTGGACTCGGTCCCCTCGGACGAAGGCTTCTGGATCGGGAGCAAGAATGCGCGGGTCTTCGTGCGGCTCACGATGCATGGGTCGGGGGAATCCCAGGTCAAAATCGAGGCTGGTGAGCGCGTGGCATTCACTGGGTCGCTCACGGGACACGGAAGCCGTTTTGCCCGACGCCTCGGCGTAACGGATGCGGAAGGGGCGGGGGAACTTCGCCGGAGCCCTCAGCACATAGTTGTCTCGATGAGTGAGCTCAGTCCTCGGTGATCCTCACCTCGTTGATGTAGATCGGCACCCGGGGCTCGTCCATGATCTGTGGATCGGACCCGCCCACGGTGTCTTTCGCGCTGATCTCCAGCAGCGTCTCCTCGGCCCCCTGTGCCTGTCCGAAGATCGTGTACAGGGGGTCGAGGCCGGCGGGACCCTCGGGCTGAACCACGATGAAGAACTGGCTTCCGCCGCTTCCGGGCTGCCCCGTGTTCGCCATCGCCACGACTCCGAAGACGTAATCGCGGCCCTCGGTGCCGGCGAGCTCGTCGGGGATCGAGTAGCCGGCGTCGTCGGGGGCGTGGCCGTTGAGCCCGTCGGGATCACCGGTCTGGATCACGAAGTTCTGAACGATGCGATGCCAGACGAGCCCGTCGAAGAAGCCCTCGCGCGCTAGGAAGACGAAGTTGTTGACCGTGGCGGGCGCTTGCTCCTCGAGCAGATCGATGCGGATGCTTCCGCACGAGGTCTCCAGCACGGCGGAGTAGTCGACGCCGGCATCGAGGACGTCTTGGGGCGCTTCATATTGTTGCGGTTGTGTCTCCGTAGGAGGCTCGGCGCCGCATGCGGCCTCCGCTCCGCCCTCTTTCTTGGGAGCCGTGGGGGCAGGATCGTCGCCCGCTCCGGCCATGATCGTGATCCCCACCACGAGCGCGACGCCAATCGCCACCGCCCCGCCGATGCGGGCTCGACGGCGCCGCCTGAGGGCCACTGCGCGCGCCTGGGAGGCGCTCTTTGTCCTGCTCATCGACTGCTAGTCTCGCCCATCCAGCCATGTCATCCGGACGCCTACGCATTCTCGTCGCCAAGCCCGGCCTCGACGGCCATGATCGTGGCATCAAGATCGTGGCACGAGCGCTGAGGGATGCGGGCATAGAGGTCATCTACACGGGCCTCCATCAAACCCCCGAGCAGATCGCTTCGGCCGCGCTGCAGGAGGACGTCGACGCGGTTGGGATGTCGTGTCTGTCGGGAGCCCATATGACCCTGTTCCCCAAGGTCGTTAAGCTGCTCGAGCAGCAGGGGGCCGGTGACATCGTCGTGTTCGGCGGCGGGATCATTCCCGGCCCGGACGCCGTGAAGCTGAAGGAGGCCGGGATCGCCGAGGTCTTCACGCCCGGCGCAACTACCTCATCGATCATCGAGTGGGTGAAGACGAACGTCGGATCGACGGACGAGTCTGAACCCGCGCATACTCCGGAGGACTAGTGGACTTATTCGAGTATCAGGGCAAGGAGTTGCTGCGAAAGTTCGAGGTTCCGGTTCCCGAGGGCCGGGTCGCCACCACTCCCGACGAGGCGCGGACGGCGACCGAGGGCCTCGGCGGCAAGGTTGTAGTCAAGGCCCAGGTACAGGTGGGGGGCCGCGGCAAGGCGGGGGGCATCAAGCTCGCCTCGAGCCCCGACGAAGCCTCTTCCGCCGCTGAGGGCATTCTCGGAATGGACATCAAAGGCCACGTGGTCAAGCGCGTGCTGATCGAGCGGGCCGGAACGATCGAGTCCGAGTACTACCTCTCTTTTCTCCTCGACCGCTCCGAACGAGATGTGCTGGGAATGATGAGTTCCAAGGGTGGTATCGACATCGAGGAGGTTGCCGAAACCGATCCCGATGCCATCGCTCGGGTTCACATCCCTCCACTCCTCGGCATCTCCGGCTTTCATGCGCGCGAACTCGTCTTCGGCGCCGGTATCGATGAAGCTGCGCGCAAGGAAGCGATCGCAATTATCCCCACGATCTACCGGGCTTTCGTCGAGTCGGATGCGTCGTTGATCGAGATCAACCCCCTGGTGCTGATGGACACGGGCCGTGTTGTGGCACTCGACGCCAAGTTGACGCTCGACGACTCGGCCGATTATCGCCATCCCTATTACTCCGAGCTCAAGTCCGCACACGAAGTACCCGAACAAGAGCGCCTGGCGAAAGAGAAGGGACTCAACTTCATAAAGCTGCAAGGCGATGTGGGCATCATCGGCAACGGCGCCGGACTCGTCATGTCTACGCTCGATGTGGTGAAGGCGGCGGGCGGCGATTCCGCAAACTTCCTCGACGTTGGAGGTGGTGCGGGGGCCGAGCTCCTGTCGAACGCGCTCGAAGTCATAACCTCGGACAAGGCGGTCAAGTCCGTGCTCGTCAACATCTTCGGAGGGATCACTCGCTGCGATCTCGTCGCCGAGGGCATCATCGACGCGTTCGGCCGTCTCGACATGAAGGTGCCCGTGGTGGTGCGACTCGACGGGACGAACGCGGAACAGGGGCGCAAGATGCTGGCCGAGGCACCTCATGAGCTGCTGATCGCAGAGAAGACGATGCTTGGAGCTGCCGAGAAAGCCGTCGCGCTGGCGCATCAAGCGGTGGCCTGATGGCTATCTTGATCGGTAGGGACACGAAACTCGTGGTCCAGGGTTTGACCGGCCGCGAGGGCTCATTTCATGCCAAACGAAATCAGGATTACGGCACCGATCTGGTTGCCGGCGTCACGCCGGGCAAGGGCGGCAGCGAGGTCTCTGGCACTCCGGTCTTCGACACCGTGGAGAGCGCGATCTCTGAGACGGGGGCAAACGCGGTCCTGGTGTTCGTGCCTCCCCGCTTCGCGGCCGATGCCATCCTCGAAGGACACGACGCGGGGATCGACGTCATCATCGCGGTCACAGAAGGCGTGCCCGCCCTCGACATGGCGCGCGCAGTCGCTCATGTGCGGGGCTCGGGCAACGGGGTCCACCTCATCGGGCCCAACTGC
The DNA here is from genome assembly GCA_050998655.1 of Actinomycetota bacterium. Lineage (GTDB taxonomy): Bacteria > Actinomycetota > CADDZG01 > CADDZG01 > WHSQ01 > JACDAL01. The sequence continues at coordinate 674 of JBPCPZ010000152.1, read as the reverse complement.
CCGGGCGTGATCTCTCCGGGTCTGGCCAACGTCGGGATCATTCCGAGCGAGATCTGCTCCGAGGGGCCGGTCGGGCTCGTGTCCCGCTCGGGAACGCTCACCTATCAGATCGTCCACGAGCTGACTCAGAAGGGCGTTGGTCAATCCACCTGCGTCGGCATCGGAGGCGACCCCATTCCGGGCTCGAACTTCATCGACATCCTCGAGCTCTTCGAGGACGACCAAGACACCGATCTCGTGGTCATGGTCGGCGAGATCGGTGGTGATGCCGAGGAGCGCGCCGCGGAGTGGAGCAAGGACAACATGACCAAGCCGATCGTCGCCTACATCGCCGGGCTGACCGCACCGGAGGGAAAGCGCATGGGCCACGCGGGGGCGATCGTGTCGGGCTCGAAGGGAACGGCGAAAGCCAAGATCGAAGCACTCGATGGGGCCGGTATCCGCGTCGGGCGCAATCCGACTGAGGTCGCAGAGATCGTGGCCGAGATCAAGGGCTGAGGCCCTGCCAATAGGATCAGCCGCGGCGCAACCGGTACCAGCGCGGGTCTAACTTAGTTACAAATGGGGGATGAGGGATGTCGCCTGCATAAGCTTCCTCGTCGGTTACCTCCCACCCCGGGAAAGCGGCCTCTATGTCCTCCCGGCTCATCCCGTGCGCTATAGGGCCTCTTCGT
>JBPCPZ010000188.1:0-2713 GCA_050998655.1 Actinomycetota bacterium | reverse complement strand
GTCATGGCGAGGTCGTCTACCACGAGCAGCAGAGCATCATCGAGTGCGAAGGCGAGTGCCGCTATCGCTATCCCGTGCGCGACGACATTCCGGTCATGCTGATCGACGAAGCGGAGAAGCCGTGACCACCCCAGCGGACCTCGACGATCTCAACGCGATTCAGCAGCTCGACTCAGAGGACGTGCTGGGAGCCGTCGAGCGCTTTGCAGACCAGTGTCGCGAGGGCTGGGAGATCGGGCTTGCTGCCGAGGGCCTCCCCGATGCCTCGGGCGTCGAATCGGTGGTCGTGCTCGGCATGGGGGGCTCTGGAGTTTCGGGCGATGTTCTCCAGGCCGTAGTCGAGCCCCGCCTGGCGGTGCCACTACGAACGATCAAGAGCTACGGCCCTTTGCCGGAATGGGTGGGGCGCAACTCCCTCGTGTTCGCCGTGTCCTACTCGGGAAGCACCGAGGAAACCGTCGCCGGCCTCGACGAGGCGCGCTCCCGTGGTTGCAGGATCGTGGCCGTGTCTTCGGGTGGCCCTCTGGCCGACAGGGCGGCGCCGGAGGGATTCGCTCACGTTCGGATCCCCCAAGGCCATCAGCCCCGGGCCTCGTTGGGCTACCTCACGATGCCGCTGCTGGCGGTTCTCGTGAAGGTAGGGCTCGTTCCCGATATGCAAGATGAAGTCGACGAGGCCGTGGCCGTGCTCAGCGACATAGCCTCTCGCTGTCACCGCAAGCACGGGCCGGACAATCCCGCGAAGGCGTTGGCCGGCAAGCTCAAGGGGAGGGTCCCGATCGTCTACGGGGGCTACGGGCTGGGGGCGGTGGCCGCCTACCGTTTCAAGTGCGACCTCAACGAGTATGCAAAGTCGCCGGCGTTTGCCGGCACGCTGCCCGAGCTCGACCACAACGAGATCGTCGGCTGGAGGCGGCTTTCGGAGCTGACCTCAGAGAAATTCATCAACGTCCTGCTGATCGATCCCCAGGAGCACCCCAGGGTGGCGCTGCGGTTTGAGATCACGAGGGGGCTCATATCGGAGGCGCTGCCACTCGTTTGCGAGGTGACCGCCGAGGGGAGGAGCCCGCTCGCCCGCCTGCTGTCACTGATTCTGGTCACCCAGCTCGCGTCCATTTACCTGGCACTCTCCTACGGGGAGGACCCGGGCCCGGTCGAGGTGATCACGGCGCTAAAGAACGAGCTTGCCTCCCGCTAGGGGCCCGGCGGCGAGCTTGTAACGCACATAGCTAATGCTGAGCCGCCCCTGAGCTGGCGCTGTTGAACAACAGCCCGGACGTCTCGAGCCTTCCCATCCTTAGACCCCAGACGCCGTCCGCCGGCTTGTCGCGAGCTCATCCTAGGGTGAGGCCCGTGCCCCTCATTTCGGCCGTGAGCCTGGTGGCGAGATCGGCCTGCGCCGGCTGCGGTGCAGCCGGAGCCGCTCTCTGCCCGCGTTGCGAGGACGATTTGTTCCCCGCACCGCCCCTGCCCCCGGTGGAGGGTTCTTCGTCGGCCCTCGCCGCATGGCAGTATCCAGGGGCGGCCTGGAGCTTGGTTCTGGATCGCAAGCTGTCCGGTCGCAGGGCGGCAGCCCGACCTATGGCTGTGGCCGTTGCTCGAACCATCCTGAGAGTGGGCACGTCCGCCGAGGCGGTGACCTGGGTGCCGGGGCGCCGTCGAGACACGCGCGCCCGTGGCTACAACCACGCCGAGCTGTTGGGCAGAGCCGTTGCGGAGGTCCTCGGCCTGGATGCCCGTTCGCTGTTGCGGCGCCGTGGCTTCCGGCCGGACCAGGCGGGACTCAGCGGCGCCGACCGCCGTCGCAACATGGAAGATGCGTTCGGCGCCCGCCCCAGCGTCCGCGCGATCCTCCTGATCGACGACCTGGTCACCACGGGAGCCACCGCGCGCGCCTGCACCATGGCGCTGCGTCGGGCGGGCGCCGAGCGGGTCGAGGTGGCCGCCGTGTGCTGCGCCTGAACCCGGTCGGCGTCCCGGCTCTCTCCCCCAGGGGCCAACTGGCCGAAAAGCAACCGAATAGTACGTTTTTGCCCCAAGCCTCCCTATCGAAGTGGCTCCTCGTGCCTTAACTAGCCCATACGGACGGCCGAAACCATTCCTGATAGGCAGAATTGCTTAGTGCTCGAAGTAGCTCGAACTGGCTACAATTCACTAGCTACACCCCAGAAAGGTGCAAATCACCCTTGATCACAGACCTTCGCACCGGCTCGAACGCCATTCGGGTACTCATCGTCGACGATCACGCCCTCTTCCGGCGGGGTCTTCAGATGGTCTTGGAAAGCGAGCCCGACATCGAGGTGGTGGGTGAGGCCGCCGATGGGCACGAAGCCCTGGAGCAAGCCGAGCAAACCACGCCCGACGTCGTCCTCATGGACGTGCGGATGCCTCGGCTCTCGGGGATCGAGGCCACCGGAGTCCTGAAGGACACGATGCCAACGACGCGGATCATCATGCTGACGATTTCCGACGAGGAAGCCGACCTGTACGAGGCGATCAAGGCGGGCGCCTCCGGCTACCTGCTCAAGGAGATCTCGATTGAGGAGGTGGCCGGGGCGGTCCGCAACGTGCATCAGGGCCAGTCGATGATCTCCCCTGCCATGGCGTCCAAACTGATCACCGAGTTCGCTGCGATGGTCCGGGGCCGGCAGGAGCGCATGGCCCTTCCCGCGCCGCGCCTCACCGAAAGGGAGCTGGAGGTGCTCAAGCTGGT
>JBPCPZ010000123.1:0-5218 GCA_050998655.1 Actinomycetota bacterium | reverse complement strand
GGGCCGCAATCGTGGAGCCCAAGCTGATCACTTCCTGCAAGTCGTGGCGGATGTCGGGCATCGCGCGAAGGGCATCTCTCCACACCGCCTTCTCGGCATCGGGCCCCTCAGTCGATAGACCCATCGGGGCATGTACTACAACGTCGGGGTGGAGAAAGTCGTCAAATGCGTCCAGATCGCCCTCGTCTCCCGCGGCGAACCACCTCTCCAAGAGTGAGTCCCCGCCCACAGTTCCTCCCAATCGTTGGATGCAATCGACGTTACCCGGCACACGGCCTGTCCGACGCGTTCAAGCACGTTCTCTTAGAACGCCAGATTGACATGCGTTTGACTCCGACCTTCTGGGGCACTGGTATCGAACGTGTGTTCAGGGCTCTGACCTGCCCAAGCAGCCGAGCGGGTGAAGGGAATCGAACCCTCGTAACCAGCTTGGGAAGCTGGCGCTCTGCCATTGAGCTACACCCGCGCAATTTTCGATGCTACTACCCCAACTCAAAGCGTGGCCGGGAGCACTTTGCGTCTCTAACCACAGCTCGTGTGGGTACAGCGACAAGGTTCCAATGTGATGGCTAGACTTCGGGCGTGATTCTTTCGGACCGGGACATTCGCAAGGCGCTTCAGAGCGGCCGCATCGGCATCGAGCCGTTCGACGACGCAGATGTGCAACCCTCCTCCGTCGACCTGCGGGTGGACCGCTTCTTCCGCACCTTCCACAACGCCCGCCACCCCTACATCGACGTCAAGAAGCCGATGGAGGACCTGACCGAAATGGTGGAGGCTTCGGATGAGGGCCCCTTCATCCTCCACCCGAGCGAGTTCGTGCTCGGCTCGACGTGTGAGCAAGTAAGGCTCTCCGATGATCTTGTGGCGCGCCTCGAGGGCAAGAGTTCGCTGGGGAGGCTGGGCCTCTTGATCCACTCGACTGCGGGCTATGTCGATCCGGGCTTCGAGGGTCATCTGACGCTCGAGTTGTCGAACGTTGCGACTCTTCCGATAACGATTTACCCCGGCATGAAGATCGGACAAATCAGCTTCTTCGAGCTATCGTCTCCGGCCGAGTCTCCCTATGGCTCGCCACGGCTCGGCTCGAAGTATCAAGGGCAGCGCGGCCCGACTCCGTCGCGCTACTACGAGAACTTTAGTTGAGGTCGATCCAGGCTAGGAAGCGTTCGAGGTTAGCCGGCTGCCCGAGAACCTCCAGCTGAGAGGGTGGCACCCGCCGCCACAACATTAGTAACAAATCCGAGCCGGTGCCTCGCACCGCGCTGTCTGCCTTGGCGTGGCCGCGCGACACCGTGATCCGATCCCCTAGCGTCACGATCCACTCGCCGTCACCGTCTGTTTGGTGAAAGTGGATTGTCTCCCCGTGTCCGGTGAGGCGAGTCTCCTCGATCGGCATGAAGACGTCCAAGAGCTCGTCGACGCCGTCGCGAGCCAGGTCGGGCTCGATCGGCTCGGCCTTGCCCGCTGCCGACTGGGCGTCCCAGCGGTGCAGCGCGGTCTCCTGGGCCATGCGGCGCTTGACGAACGCTGCGTCCTTCTGGCGCGACCAGGTCCACACTCCGATGCTGCCGTCTATGGAGGACAGGACTCTGCCTAGGTGGGCGGCGCCCTCTTGGAACCACGCCATCAGCTCGTCGTCCGAGGGAACGTGGACGGGCTCACTCTCCCTGTTGTCTTGGAGGCGGCGCTCGACGACCTGGCTCCAGAAGCGATGCACCTCTCCGGTGTGAGCGACGAGATCCCTGACGTTCCATCCCGGACAGCCCGCTACCGGGGCCTCGAAGTTGTCCGTCACGGCCTCCACCAACCTCTGCGAGTCGCGCCGCAGGGCCTCGGCGTACACACTTTCCTCCAGGGTCATTGCTCTTCTCCTATCGAACGCAGCAAGATCTGGGCTAGGTCGGTCACCCCGAGATCATCCTTCGCGCCGCGATCGATGACTCCGTCGGACAACATGATGTTGCAATAGGGGCAACCCACGACGACGGTATCCGAGTCCGACGCCAGAGCTTCGTCGACCCGCTCAAGGTTCATCTTCTTGCCTCGGCGCTCTTCCATCCACATGCGTCCGCCGCCGGCTCCACAGCAAAACGTGCCATGTCCGTGCCGGGGCAACTCGTTATGGGTGGCGCCCGGGATCGCGTCCAGAACCGTCCGGGCACCCTGAACGAGATCATTGTGGCGGGCGTTGTAGCAAGGGTCGTGGTAGACGATCGAATCCGTCACGGGCTCCTGCGGTTGCAGCCGGCCCGCAGCGACGAGCTCGGCGAGGTACTCCGTGTGATGGGTGACCTCGAAATGACCACCGAACTGCGGATACTCGTTGAGGATCGTGTTGAAACAATGGGGGCAGGTGGTCACGATGCGCTGTGGCTTGTTGATGTTGAGCAGCTCGACGTTCTGCTCGGCGAGCATCTGAAAGACGTGCTCGGCCCCCATACGCCGGGCCGGATCCCCGGTGCACGACTCGTCGGTCCCCAGCACCGCGAACGAGATCCCGGCTATCTCCATGAGGCGGGCGAACGCGTAGACGACGCCACGGTTTCTTTCGTCGAACGCTCCGGCACATCCCACCCACAACAGCACCTCGGCGTCGGGAGTGTCGGAGATGTGAGGTACTTTCAACTCGGCTTGTCTGGAAGATCCCTTCATCCACTCGAGCCGTTCCTGTGGCGGCCGTCCCCACGGGTTCCCCGTCGTTTCGAGGTTCTGCAACGCGCTCTGCATCTCGCGCGGAAAGCGCGACTCACTCATCACGAGGTGGCGTCGCATGTCGACGATTACGTCGATGTGCTCGATGTTGACCGGACAAGCCTGCACGCACGCACCGCATGTGGTGCAGTCCCAGATGGCCTCGTCCGCAACCACGTCGGGATTGAGGGGCGAAAGCTCAGCTACGGCCGACGCCAGTCCGCCGTTTTCGCCCGCCTTGGCGGCGAGGAGGGAGTCCCCGGCGCGGAACAGCTCGTCGCGCAGGTCCATGATCACGAGCTTCGGAGACAGCGGCTTGCCCGTGTTCCATGCGGGGCACTGCGACTGGCAGCGGCCGCACTCGGTGCAGGTCATGCCGTCGAGCAGCTGCTTCCAGGTGAGGTCTGTGATCTTGCCGGCGCCCAAGCGGTCGTCTTCAGACATCGCCTCGAAATCCAGGTGCATGGGTGCGAGTGCTCCTTTGGGCCGCTCCGACGTAAACAGGACATTCAGCCCGGCGGTGACGATGTGGAGGTGCTTCGAGTAGGTGAGGTAGACGAGGAAGCCGAGGACCAACAGCGAGTGCCACCAGGTGAACACGGTCTCGAGTGCGTCGAGAGCACCCCGAGAGAGGCCCCCCAACAGTGTCGCGACACCCTTCGATAGGGGCGTCCAGGCGGTGTCGTAGGGGAAGCGATCAAGACTTATCTGGGCCGCGCGCGTCAGCACGAGGGTAAGCATGATGGCGCCGATGGCGCCCAGGATGTAGTCGGCCTCTTCCAGATGCGAGCCGCTGAAGCGTTCCGGGCGCTGCAACTTGCGGATTACGAAGGCGAGGCCAATCCCCCCCGCCACCGCGACGATGAAGATGTCCTGAAGGAGCCCGAGCGGCCCCCACCGACCGATTATGGGAAGCGCGAAGTCATCTTGGTAGACGGCGCCAAACGCCTCCACGATGGTGGTCAGGAGCACGACGAAGCCCCAGAAGATCAGTGCGTGCATTGCCCCCGGAAGACTCCACTGCAGGAGCTTTCTCTGGCCCAGCACCACCACGAGTTGTTGGGTGAGCTTTTGGCCCCAGCGGCGCGGCCTGAGCGGAGCGTCGCGGCCTAGCCGAAGGAGCTCGATGAGCGTTCGGGCCCGGCGCGCGAAGAAGGCCGCGCTGAGCGCGATCACAAGCGTCATCAAGACCTTCTCGAGCACCCGACCTCCGTTATCGAGCCGATCCGGCGCCCACAAGTTACTCTCCCAGGCTCGCCCTCGAAGGTGTAAATGGCGCGCAGGGTCCCGATTAACCGATTAACCACCGAATCACGTGGTCACTGGGGAACGGTACCGCTTCCACTTCGGCCCGGCCCGGCCCTCCTCCGGCCGCTCGATCTAACGGACCCAAAATCCAGGCCCGGCGGGCGGGAACAATCGGCCCTCGCCATGGGTTGATAGCAATACACTCAAGTTATGGTGTCCCGGAACGCTCATATTCGGTTCAGCAGTCGAAACCCAGGAGGAAGAGATGGCCAAAGCAGTAGGAATAGACCTCGGCACGACCAACTCGGTGGTCGCCGTGCTCGAGGGCGGCGAGCCCACCGTGATTCCCAACGCCGAGGGCTCCCGGACCACGCCCTCGGTGGTGGCGTTCTCCAAGTCCGGCGAGGTCCTGGTCGGGGAGGTCGCCAAGCGCCAGGCGATCACCAACCCCGATCGCACGATCCGCTCGATCAAGCGCGAGATGGGCACGGACCACAAGAACACCATCGACTCCAAGGGCTACTCGCCCCAGGAGATCTCGGCGCGCATCCTGCAGAAGCTCAAGGCCGATGCCGAGTCCTATCTCTCGGACAAGGTGACCGAGGTCGTCGTCACCGTCCCCGCCTACTTCGACGACGCCCAGCGCCAGGCCACCAAGGAGGCCGGGAAGATCGCCGGTCTCGAAGTGCTGCGGATCATCAACGAACCCACGGCGGCGGCCCTCGCCTACGGGCTCGACAAGGCCGGTGAGGACCAGACCATCCTTGTATTCGACCTCGGCGGCGGAACCTTCGATGTGTCGTTGCTGGATCTCGGCGACGGTGTCTTCGAAGTCAAGTCCACCTCGGGCAACACAAGCCTGGGCGGCGACGACTGGGACCAGCGCGTCATCGAGCACCTCGTCAAGAGCTTCAAGAACGCCCATGGAATCGACCTGGCGAAGGACAAGATGGCCTCGCAGCGGCTCAAGGAGGCCGCCGAGAAGGCCAAGGTCGAGCTGTCCTCCACTCAGTCGACGACCATCAACCTGCCGTTCATCACCGCCACCGAGCAAGGCCCCCTGCATCTCGAGGAGACGCTGACCCGCTCCGAGTTCGAGCGCATGACCGAGGACCTGCTCGAGAAGTGCACCGGGCCGTTCAACCAGGCCGTCAAGGACGCCTCGATACCCGTGTCGAAGATCGACCACGTGATTTTGGTGGGAGGCTCCACCCGCATGCCGATGGTGCGAGAGCTCGTCAAGAGGCTCACCGGAGGCAAGGACCCGCACCAAGGC
>JBPCPZ010000109.1:0-8644 GCA_050998655.1 Actinomycetota bacterium | reverse complement strand
GGACCAGGACGAGAGCCGTTCTGAGGCGGCGCGGAGAGCAGGAGCCGCGCACGGGCAGGGCTCGCACGCTCATGGGCCGCGCTCGGACAAGCCGTGAGAGGGGCTCGAGGAAGGAGAAGCGTTGGAGGGTACGAGCCGGGCGGACGGCTGCACCGCCAGGTAGGGCGCCGCGGCGCGCCGGGCGGGCCCGCCGCCGCGCTTTGCTCCCCGGGCATTGCGAGCGAGAGCCGCGTCCGAGACCAGGTACTGAATCGCGTCCGGTTCGACGAGGCGCAGCTCTGCGCGCGCGAAGCGTTCGATGCGCCGGGGGCTCTCGAGCTTGGTCGCCTCCAGCAGCAACTCCTGATGGCGGGCTTCGGCCGCGCTGAGCTCGGTGCGCAGCCGAGACATCTTGAATGCGGACTGAGCGAGCACCACCTGCTCGAGGAGAACGCCCAAGATGGCGGTCACGGCCAAAATCGCGGCGGCCACCACCGCCGGAGCCACCCGCCTCGGGGCGTCGCGCTGAATCAGCGACCGGGACCTGCGTCGCACTACCTCGAGTCGCGCCTGAGGCGAGCCCGCGCCCGGGCTCCGCAGAGCGTCGCGACGAGCGCTCACGGGAGCCGGGGCTCCAGATGCCCCCCGGTCAAGCGCTCCACGGCTCTGAGCTTGGCTCCCTTGGCGCGCGGGTTGAGGGCGACTTCATCGACGCCGGCCTGCACCGGCTTGGAGGTCAGGATCCGGACGGTGGCCTCGGCGCCGCAGGCGCACACGGGTAGATCAGGGGGGCAGATGCAACCGCTCGCCTGCTCGGCGAAAGTCCGTTTGACCACCCTGTCCTCGAGTGAGTGGTACGAGATCACCACCGCCCGGCCCCCGATGTGGAGGGCCTCGATGGCGTCCGGCAGCGCCACTTCCAGCGCCTCGAGCTCGCGGTTGACCTCCATGCGCACCGCCTGGAAGGTCCTGCGAGCAGGGTGGCGGCCGTGCCGGCGCGTGGCCGCCGGGATCGCTTCCTTGACAATGCCGGCCAGGTGGGCGGTCGAGCTCACCGGACGGGCGCGCACGATGGCTGCCGCAATGCGCGCGGCGAAGCGCTCTTGTCCGTAGCGGGCGATCACTCGGGCCAGCTCCCGTTGCCCGTAGAGGTTGACCACGACGTCTGCGGTGAGCTGCTGGGAGCGGTCCATCCGCATATCCAGGGGTCCGTCGGCCCGATAGGAGAAACCTCGCTCGGAGACGTCGAGCTGGGGGGAAGAAACTCCAAGGTCGAGAAGGAATGCGGCAATCGACGCAAGCCCGAGTCGTTCCAGTACGGCCGCGACATTTTTGAAGTCGTCACGAACGAGATCGATCCGCTCCTGGAACGCGGCGAGGTTGGCCCCACTCGCCTCCAGCGCGTCACCATCCTTGTCGATTCCGAGGAGGCGTGCCCGAGGCGCGGCCTCGAGGATCCGCGCGGCATGACCGCCGCGCCCCAGGGTTGCGTCGACGACGACGCCTCCTCCTGAGAGGGCCGGGCTGAGGAGCTCGGCCACTCTGTCTGCCAGAACCGGCTCGTGCTCCATCCTTGCCCCCCACCCCACTTAACGCCCCCGGCAACCACTAGCGGCCCAACGCTCTACTGGCCAGAGCGAGGACGGCGACGAAACCGCCGATGGAGGATCCGCCGAGCCCCAGCAAGATCAAGGCTCGTCCCAGCTCGCGCCCACGCTCCGCCGAGCTCGACAATGTCTCGCCCACTTGATTGTCTACCGTTCTACCGGTGTACCCATGCATGGATGCACGCCCCTCTCAGATCGGAAGGCCCGCGAGGACCTCGTCGAAGCTCCCCGACGCCTGTTGCTCAACGCGCGTGTACGACTCCGGGTCCCATATCTCGGCGTGATCGATGGCCCCGATGATTACGGTCTCGCGCTCGAGGCCGGCATAGGAGGCGAGCTCCGTTGGGATCCCGATTCGGCCCTGACGATCGACGCTCTCGCTATGAGCCCACGCCCCCAGCTGCCGCTTGATCCGGCGGGCGCCGGCGTCCCCGTGCGGTTGCTCCAGCAGCGCCGCCACGAGCTTGTCCCAATGCTCTTGAGACCACAGTGCGATACAGCCTTCGGCCCACTTCGTCAGCACGACCTTGTCGTCTGCGATCTCGTCCCGTAGCCGGGATGGGACGATGAGACGCCCCTTGGCATCGATCGTGTGACGAAAGGTCCCCGTGAACGACAAACAGTTTCTCCTCGAGCGTCGTGCCTCGGCCGGTGGAGGGATGCGTCACGGCCGGGCTCCATCACCTCTAGGGACGTCCCCTATCTCTTCTGGACCCTTACTTCTGGACCCTCTCCTCTGGACCCCCTATCCCTGGGTCTGCTCCTCCCTTATGGCCCATATTGCTCCACTTTCCTCCACTGGAAGGTCAACCTAGAACTACCCGACCCCTAAGTCAACAATTACAAGGGCGTTATTCGCCCCCGGCCCCCGACCTCGCCTTTGCTCCCGTACGCAAACGCGCGCCGAGCGCGCCTGAGCGCGGAATCCGTAGCTGAGAGAGCCACCGCGCGCGTGACTGCCGGGCTCAGGGCTCGGCACCGCGCGCCGACGTCAGGCTTTGAGTGAGCTCCGGCGGGAGGGGGGGAGACTCAGATACTGAATCCATTGCGGGTCGACCCGTTCGACCGCGACCATGATCCAAACACTATCGTGAGGCCGGCCGGGCGGATGGCGCAGCCGCATGCCGACCTCCGCCGGGTTGCGGTTCTCCTTGCGCGAGTTGCACGGTCGGCAAGCGGCAACGACGTTGTCCCACGTGTGGCCGCCCCCGCGACTCTTGGGGACGATGTGATCGACGTTCTCGGCTTGACGGCCGCAGTACTGGCACTCGAACGCGTCCCGCACCAGCACCGCCCGCCGGGACAAGGTCGTCCGGCCTCTGTGGGGAACCTTGACGAAGTAGTGCAGGCGCACGACGCTGGGGGCCTGTAAGGAGAGACTTTCCGAGCGAAAGACGTGGCCGTTCGTGTGCAGCACCTCGGCCTTTCCTTTGAGGGCAAGAACCAACGCCCGCCGGTCCGGAACTACGCACAGCGGTTGGTAGGAAGCGTTGAGAACGAGCGATCTTCCCAAGGTCACCCCAGTATATAGAGAGGCTAGTCCATGCTGAGCCGGTCACTAGAGACCCTCACGTGCTTTCCTCCCTCAAGTACTCGACGTAGCGATGAAAGGCGAGGTGGTCCGAGGTACATTCCGCAACCTCCTCGTTGCGCCGCAACCTCACCGTTTCGCTGGGACCTCCGGCTGCGCTTGGGTCCTCGGTGATCTCGACCACGGACCAGCCCTGGTCGACCAGAGCCCGAAGCCGTTCGAGCTCGGGATCGTCGCCCCAACCGGCCATCGGCCCCCCTTTGTGAAAGCTCGTGAGTGAGTGACGCTCTCGGTGTTGACGTCTCTCGTGAGAGAACTAAGTGCCCACTACAGGGTAACCTCGAACGCATGGAGCCCGTTCGAGGGGGGGACTTGATCACCGCCGGCAGCAGCACCGTCTCAGGGGGCCTCGAAGCCTTCCAAGCATCCTTCGAGAGCATCGTTTCGAATATGGAAGAGACCATTCAGGGCAAAGCAGACGTCATTAGGTTGACCCTAATCGCGCTCGTGGCCGAGGGCCACGTCGTCCTGGAGGACGTGCCCGGCGTAGGCAAGACCATGCTCGCCAAGTCGCTGGCACGATCGGTCGGATGCACTTGGGCCAGGGTTCAGTTCACTCCCGACCTCCTTCCTTCGGATGTGACCGGTGTGAACGTGTGGAAGGCAGGAACCGATGAGTTCGAGTTCAAGCCGGGGGCCGTGTTCGCCAACATCTGCCTGAGCGACGAGATCAACCGGGCGTCCCCCAAAACGCAATCGGCCCTGCTCGAGTGCATGGAAGAACGGCAGGTGACCGTCGACGGCACCACCCACGAGCTGCAGGCGCCATTCATGGTGATCGCCACCCAGAACCCTCTCGAGCACGAGGGGACCTACCCCCTGCCCGAGTCCCAGCTCGACCGCTTCATGATGAGACTGTCGATGGGCTATCCGAGTCGCTCCTCGGAGCTCGAGATTCTCGATACCCACGGCGGTAGCTCGGCCTTCGAGAAGCTCGAGTCGGTGGCCGGCCCCGAGACGATAGTCGGGCTCATCGAGACCGCACGTCGCATCCACGTGGCTGCGAGCCTCAAGCGCTACATAGTCGATCTCTCGGAAGCGACACGGGCCCATCCGGAGATCTACCTGGGGGCCAGCCCGCGCGCCTCCCTCTACCTGCTGAGAGCCGCTCGGGCGGCTGCAGCCAGTCGGGGACGCGACTACGTCGTCCCCGACGACGTCAAGGACCTCGCGGTGTCGGTCCTGGCGCATCGGCTCGTATTGGCCCCGGAGGCTCAGATGCGCGGAGACACCATCGAGGACATCCTGGAGGGCCTTCTCGGCCGGGTGCCCATCCCGGCGCACGAGCAAGCCTAGTGCGACGAGGGTGGTGGCAATCCCTTGGGCCTGCTGACTATGGCGTTCCTGGCCCGGCCCACTCAGCCGGGTTCCCGTCCCGGCGCGCGAGCAAGCCAGTCATGAGCCACTAGTGCCCACCGGGAGAGGCTGGGTGGTGACGTCGACAGGGCTGGGCGTGCTCGTCATGGGCGTCATCTTCGGCAACCAACCTCTGCAGCAGCTTGGCTTCGGCCTCGTGGCCCTCGTGGGCTTGGCGCTGCTGGTGGTGCGGCGAGGACGATTCTCGTTGGCCGCAGCACGATCCATCTTCCCGGCGCGAGCTCGCCCACAGCAACAGGTTTCGATCCAGCTGGTGCTCACGAACAAGGGCCGAGGCGCCGCTCCCATGCTGCTGCTCGAAGAACGTCTGCCCCCGGGCCTGGCGGGGCACACTCGCTTCGGACTGCACGGAATCGAGCCCGGAGGCCATCGCGAGGCGGGGCTGCAGGTGACGCCGGCCCGCCGCGGTCGTTACGCCATCGGGCCCCTGCAGATCTCGGTGATCGATCCCTTCGGGCTGGCCCGCACCACCTCGGAAGCGGCGTCCGCCACTCCCCTGCTCGTGCATCCACCGATCGAGCCCTTAGGCCTCCCGCACGAACAGGGGGAACGGCGGAGCATGTCGCAGGCGTCCCTGAGAAGGCTCTCCGGGGGCCGCGGCGAGGACTTCTACACAATGAGGGAGTACGTGGAGGGTGACGACCTGCGCAAGGTTCATTGGGCTTCGACGGCCAAACGGGGGCGCTTCATGATCCGGCAGGAAGAAACCCCATGGCACACCCGGGCAACGGTGGTGCTCGACGACCGGGCCGCTCCCTATGAGGGTCGTGCGACAAGCTCCTCGTTCGAGCGCGCGGTGAGTGCGGCGGCCTCTCTGCTCGACCTCTACTGCCGCTCGGGATACGGCTTCGCACTGGTCACCGCGCACGGCGCCGAACTTCCCAGCGGCCGTGGGACAGACCATCTGAACCGCGGCCTTGACCTACTCGCCACCCTCGAGCTGCGCGAGACCGGGGCCGGCGACGACTCCTTCCTGCAGCGTGTGAGAGAGCTCGAGGGCGCGGCAGCCCACGAGGCCGCTTTGGTAGTGATCACCGGAGCGGTGGGCGCCGCCGAGGCACTCGCGGTGTCTCGCTGCGCAGCACGCTTCAAGCAGGTGAGCGTGGTGAGCTTCCCCGCCCACCGTTTCGGACAGCTGGGCACGCGAGCACGCTGGGAGGGTGAGCAGAAGACGCTCGAGGCGTCGCGGTTGATGGGACGGGCGCGAGTCCGTTCGGTGGTGCTGGGCCCCGACGAGTCACTGGCCGCTGCGTGGGGGAGCTCGCCCCGAACGGGAGCGCACAAGGAGGTGGCGTGGGGAGCGAGAACCGAGCTCGTCTAGCGCTAGCAGCCGTACTACTCGCCACCCTGTTCGCCTTCGAGCAGCTATTCCTGGAGTCCGACTACATGGGACCGGGGCTGCTGGCGGCGCTGCTGGGCGGAGCAGTCGCGATCATCGGCCGGCGTGTGGGGGCCGGGACCGCCGCAACGCTGTGGATCGGAGCCGCCGCCCTGTTCTGGTACCTGTCGCTGGTGTTCGAGTCGCAGTACACCTTCTACCTCCTGCCCACACCTGCGGCTGCGGCCGGCCTGGCACGCTCGGTGGTGCGTGCCGGAGAGTTGTCCGCCATCGACTATGCCCCCATCCCGAGCCGCCCCGGCTACGTGATGATGGTAGTGGCGGGCATGTGGGCTGCGGCGCGGGTGGGCGAGGTGGCGAGCTTCCGCTGGCGGCGTCCGCTGCTGGCGGTGCTCCCAAGCCTTGGCCTCTTCGCCTATGCCCTCATCGTGGGAGAGGGGGCGGGCACGACACTGATGCTGATCCTGTGGATGGCGGCCTTGCTCGCATTCCTCGGCCTCGAGTCCTCCCACCGCCTGGCGTCGTGGGGCCGCTTCCTCGCTCCGTGGCAGGGCAAGGAGGCAGAGGGGGAGCCTTTCAGCGGCCAGCTCGGCCGCCGCATGGCCGCCTCCTCCATCGCGGCGGCGTTGCTCGCCCCGGTCGCACTGCCCGCGCTCCACGACGGTCTGCTGTCGTGGCGCAGCGGTACCCTGGGGGGTCCCGGTCAGGGCGGCGCGATCAGCGGGGGCCGGGTCGACCTCCTGGTGGATCTGGTCCCGCAAGCACTGAGACAATCCGACCTCGAGTTGTTCGAGGTCCAGGCGGAAGAGGCTTCCTACTGGCGCCTGGTGTCGCTGACGGAGTTCGACGGCCGGCGCTGGCACCCCTCGGAGAGGACGCGTGTGCCCGCCCGGTTCGGCCTCGACGGAGGTAGTGGTCCCGCACCCGTCGCCGGCTCCCCCACGAGGCGCCTGCGGCAGAGCTACGTGCTCACTGGGCTGGAGGGCGAGTACCTGCCGGCCGCGGCCACGCCCACGAGCGTCACCTTTCCCCAGGAGACCGAGGTCGACGAGGACGCTGTTCTCGTCGATCCAACAATGAAAGACCTCAGGTTCGTGCGCGGGATCTCAGCCGATCTCAGCTACGTGGTGGAGTCGGCCGTGCCGCGTATCTCCTATCAGAAGCTGAACCAAGAGCAGGTCGCTTCTCCCCTCTCCGGCTACAGCTCTTTTCCCGAGCTGTCCACTGAGGTCGAGGAGCTCCGTGACACCTGGACCAGCGCTGCAGAGACCGACTTCGAAAAACTCGTGGCACTGCAGGACAGCTTACGGGGGCCGGCCTTCGAGTACTCGACCGATGTCGCCGCCAATGCTTCGACCGACTACCTCACCCGTTTTCTCACCCGCAGCAGAACCGGGTACTGCCAGCAGTTCGCAACCGCCTTCGCCCTGCTGTCCCGCTCGCTCGGGTTTCCCACCCGGGTGTCGGTCGGTTTCCTGCCCGGCACCGACTCCAACGACACGGGGAACTTCGTCGTCCGCGGCACCGACGCCCACGCATGGCCCGAGGTCCTTTTCGAGGGCTTCGGCTGGGTTGCGTTCGAGCCCACTCCCAGAAGCGCGGCTCCCACTCCCTCCTACACCGCCCCGCCGCTCGGAAGCGGCGACAACTCGATCCTCGGCCTACCCGGCGGCACTCAGCAGCAACCGGTCGGAGGTGCGCCCAAGCAGGCCGAAAGGGCCGACGCCCTGGGCAGGGGCCTTCCTGGGACACTTGCCCCGCAGGACAGGCGACCTCCCCTGTGGCGCGCCGCGTTCGGCCGCGTGTCGCGGGCCTTGCTCGTGGTTGTGATCGCCTTCCTGATCGCAGTTCCCTTGCTGAAGGAGATTCGAGTCAGGCGCCGCTACGCGAGGGCGCATTCGCCCACCGGTAAGGTCGTCGCGGCCTTCGAGCACGTGGCCGACGAGGCCGCCGAGCTGCTCACGCTGTCGCGGCCCCCGTCGGAATCGGCGACGTCGTACGCGCACCGGCTCTTGAAAGCTCACCGTGCGCCCCCCGAGGTCGCGGCCCTGGCGGGCCTCTACGAGAGAGCGCGCTACAGCCTCGCCGGGGCCTCCGAGGAGGAGGCGCTCCAGAGCAGGCGGCTGGCCGGCAGCCTCAGGGCACGCCTGTGGAGTCAGGCAAGCTGGAGAGAGCGAGCCCGGCGTTTGTTCGCGCCACCCCCCCTCCGCTAATGAGTTTGGAGGCCCAAGAATCGACGAAAGGTCGTGAGAACACCAACAGCAGCCCTTCACGCGACCGCTCGGGCGGCGATTCTTCTGTTGTGGCTGCTAGCCGCCTGAGGCGAAGCGGCGTCGCGTTTGGCCTTCGAGCTCCTGGCCGAGATCCGTTTCCACCTGTTTCAAAGCCGAGACGAACTCCTCGCGGTCGTAGAGGAACTGCGACACCGTCCTGTCGACGCTGCGCGCGATGTCGTCGATGGCCACGAAGAACACCAGCTGCCCCTCCTTCAGAGCATCGATGATCTCGCCGTCGGTGCGGCAGATCTTCAAGATGCTGACCCCGTCGGTCACTAGCTTGACCTCCGAGAGATGCTCGTCGAGCCGTGCCCGTTTGCGCAGATAGGTGATCGCCCGGCGCACGCGCTGAAGACTCATGCCTCCCGCTAGGAGAGAGCGAATGACCCGCAGAACGACGAGGTCACGAAAGGCGTAGAGCCTTCTTACCCCGGGTCTTCCTCCGGTCGCCTGAACGCTGGGGGTGACGAGATCG
>JBPCPZ010000108.1:0-5178 GCA_050998655.1 Actinomycetota bacterium | reverse complement strand
CCTCGGTACCGGGCGTCTCGTCACTCGACGACATCCCCCTCTACGGCCGGAAGTCTCTCGCCTGCGAGAGGGCTCAGTTCACTTCGGAGAAGCCCACCAATCACCTCATGAGCTTCGGCGAGTTCGCCGCCATGTATGTGGTGGCATGGAGCGAGGGCAACTGGCCCCAGCCCTTTCCGGAGGCGTCCGAGGCCGTGCCTTCGTCGGTCGGCTCGGCTCTCGCGGTGGCCAAGAAACGCCGCAAGTACCAGGGTGAGGTAAAGGACTTGGAGCGAGCGCGCAGCGCCCTGCCGGCGGTGCGCAGGGTGCTCGCTAACCTCGCCACATACATGTGTTTTGACGACCACGACACCACCGATGACTGGAACATCACCTCGGTATGGCGCTCGGCGGTGCATGCGTCGCCCACCGGCCGCCGCATCGTGAGCAACGCGCTGGCGGCCTTCTGGGCATTCCAGGGTTGGGGCAATGATCCCTCGCTGTTCTCGGACTCCTTCAAGACGACGGTGACCGGGTTCCTTGCGGGTGAAGAGGAGGTGTCGGCCGATGCCTTCGAGGGTGAGGTGCTGGCGTTCGACTCGTGGAGCTTCGTGGCGCCGACGGCACCTCCCGCCTTGGTCATGGACACGCGCACGCAGCGCTCCTTCGACGGCCCTGAGGGGGCCGCGCATCTCGTCGGCACCCACGGGCTCGAACGGATCAAGCGGCTGCTCACATCCTTGAACCTCAACGACGGCGAGCCTGTGATCCTTGTGTCGCCGGTTCCAGTGTGCGGGCTTGAGCTGCAGGAGCGCAGGCAGAAGTTCCTCGTCAAGAAGGTGGGCCCCTATCAGATCGACTTCGAGGCATGGCAGTCGAACCTCAAGGGCTTCATAGAGATGATGGATTGCTTGGTTTCAGAGATTGGTCTCTCCCGCTGCGTGTTTCTCTCGGGAGACGTGCACTACGGGTTGAACCTGCGTTTCGAGTTCTCGATCGATGGCCGCGAGTTGCGAATCACACAGCTCGTTTCGAGTGGGCTCAAGCATTCGGGCTTGGCGAGCCGGACCGCTCTCTACGCGCTGGGCCACCTCGTCAGAGAGCAGCACGAGCGGGTCGGCTGGCGTCACCCGCCCAAGATGAGCGGAGGCGAGGTCAAGCGGCGCTCGCTTACCCGTGCGGCCAACACCGACGAGTGGTCGACAGATGCTCCCGTGTTCCTGTCGCCCGCCCGTGCCGAGGCGCTCGGCATCGATCAGGAGCCCGACTTCACCGAGAAGCGCAATTACATCAGGCCTTCCGGTCGCAGCTCTTCGGTCCTGATCGGCGAGAACAACATCGGCCTTGTGTCGATTTCGGGAACAGAGATCGAGCATCGGCTTCTGGGGCGAGAGGGCGAGGAGACGGTCGAGCACACCGCCACCCTGGAGCTCTAGGGCATTTTCGAGAGAGGAGAGTTCATTGACCGAGATCGATCGAGACCGAGTAGACGGCCTGCTGTCGAGAGAGCGCGCGCAGTTCGAAAGCGACCATCCGAGGTCCAAGGAGCTCTTCGAGCGGGCCCAGTCTTCGTTGTTGGGCGGCGTTCCAATGAACTGGATGACGCGCTGGGTCGGCGGCTTCCCCGTCTTCGTCGATGAAGCTCAGGGCAGCCGCTTCAAAGACGTAGACGGACACACCTACATAGATTTCTGCTTGGGCGATACCGGGGCCATGGCCGGTCATTCCCCGGCCCCCTCAGTCGCGGGCATCTCCGACCGCATGAGGCGCGGGATCACGCTCATGCTTCCTTCCGAAGACGCTATCTGGGTGGGGGAGGAGATGGCGCGCCGCTTCGGCCTTCCCTACTGGCAGTTCGCGCTCACCGCCACCGACGCCAACCGCTTCGTCCTGAGGTTGGCGCGCGACATCACCCAGAAGCCGAAGGTGCTGGTCTTCAACTGGTGCTATCACGGGACCGTGGACGAGTCTTTCGCCACGCTTTCCGGGGGCAAGGTGGTGGCGCGCGGAGGCAACGTCGGGCCACCCGTCGATGTCTCCCGGACGACCAGGGTGTGCGAGTTCAACGATGTGGAGGCGCTCGAGGCCGAGCTCGCCCACGAGGACGTCGCCTGTGTCCTGGCCGAGCCCGCCTTGACGAACATCGGGATCATCCACCCAGACCCCGGTTTTCACGAGAGCTTGCGGGAGCTAACCCGCCGCCACGGAACGCTGCTGGTGATAGATGAGACCCACACAATCTGCTCGGGGCCGGGCGGCTTCACGCAGGCGAACGATCTCGAGCCGGACGTCGTGACGATCGGAAAGCCGCTTGCCGCGGGGCTTCCCGCCGCCGCTTATGGTTTCTCGGAAGAGGTCGCGCAGCGCATCCTGGAGCGCGCCGATCTGATCGATGCAGATGCCGGGGGGATCGGGGGAACGCTGGCGGGCAACGCACTATCTCTGGCTGCCATGAGAGCAACTCTCGAGAGTGTTCTGACCGAGAAAGCGTTCGAGCACATGATCTCACTCGCCGAGCGCTTCGCCGAGGGTGTCACGGGCGTCATCGATTCACACGGGCTCGATTGGCACATCACGCGGCTCGGGTGCAGGACCGAGTACCTGTTCACCAAAGAACGTCCCCGGACGGGCTCCGAGGCGGCGGCCTCCCGTGACGAGCCGCTCGACGAGCTCATGCATCTCTACTCGCTGAATCGAGGGATTCTGTTGACGCCATTCCACATGATGGCGCTGATGTCGCCTCAGACCACGGCTGCAGACGTCGACGTCCACTCCGAGGTGTTCGAGTCCGCGGTCGCCGAGCTCACCGGCTGAGCCGCCGGTCGCAACCTGCAGATCTGGTGCAGCAACACTCCGGCGCCGATGACAATCAACACGTCTCCGGCTGAGAAAGAATTTGCAAAGATCAGGGGTTGGGGAACGGCGAAGACATCGCCGAGGAACAGCAGCTTGGGGTGTGCTACGACTGCCGAGTTGACGAACTCCGAGGTCTGAGGCAGCTTGCCGGCCGCGGCCATGGCGGAATGGGTTGCAGGCATCACGCCGTGGTTCGCGGCAATAGCCACTAGGTTGACTGCGGCGCCCAAAGCGACCACCCACAGTCCCGATAGTGCGCGGTTCGCCAGCAGGAAGCCGAAGCAGAGTGCATAGGAGGCGATGTGGGCGGCAGCGGCGCCGTCGCCCTGCAGGCCGAGGATGCCGGTCAGCAGCGCGCTCTGGATGCCAAGCCCGGCGACGAGCAGCCAAGGGGTCTTGAAGCGATGGTCGGTGAGGTTGCCGATGGCCCCTCCACTCAGGGGCACGGTTGCAACCAGCGCAAAGAAGCACACGGCAAAGAGCATCTCGACCACTTCTCCCGTTCGAATTGAGTTGCTGAACTTGGATCTGTTTCTCTGGTGTTCTGGTTCGTCCCTACCTCTGCCTTCGTCGCCCCTCGTCCGGCGCTTGAGCCTCTTACTCAGACTGCGTAGGGGCCACGCCCGTTGCGCCCGCCCCTAATCCGGCTTTGTGTCAGGGATGGTGCGGATTCCGCCCCCGACCTGGCACAGAGTCGGCGCAGGGGGTGGGGCGCGGGGGGCGACCAGTTGGTTACTTCGAGACGATGCGAAACAGGGTCCCCGAGCTGAGGTCGGTGAGATAGAGCTCGCCCGCCTCGTCGACTCCGAACGAGCTCACCGAGCGGCCGCTCTCGAGCAGGCTAACGACCCCGGCCCCCGGTTGTGCCGCGTCGAGCCCCCAAATCGTCCCCGAGCAGTAGTCGGAGAAGAGGTAGACGCCCCTCAGTGCGCGCTGGGCAAGGCCCCGGTAGACGTAGCCTCCGGTGACCGAGCACCCGAGATCGTGTGAGTACTGGGCGACGGGAAGCTCGAGCTCGGAACGGTCGCAGCCCGAGGGCGGCTCGAAGCAGGCATTGCCCTACATGACGTTCCACCCGAAGTTGAACCCGCGGCCCCCGTCCGCGCGGTCGATCTCTTCGAGCTCCGACTGCCCAACATCCCCGATCCACAGCTCGTCTGTGATCGCGTCGAAGCTGAAGCGCCACGGGTTTCTGAGCCCGTAGGCCCAGATCTCCGGGCGGGCTCCATCCCTGCCCACGAAGGGGTTGTCGTCGGGGATCCCGTAGGGGAGGTCGCCGGTGGCGGCGTCGACCTCTATGCGCAGCAGCTTGCCGAGCAGCGTCCCCAGGCTCTGTCCGTAGTCCAGCGGGTCGCCTGCGCTGCCCCCGTCCCCGGTGGCGATGTAGAGATACCCGTCGGGGCCGAAAGCGAGCGCCCCGCCGTTGTGGTTCGAGAACGGCTGCTCGATCGTGAGCAGGACTTGCCCGGAGGAGGGCTCGGCGCGGCCCCCTCGGGCCGAGTACTCGGCCACCACGGTATCGCCGTCGAGGTCGGTGTAGTTCACGAACAGGCGTCCGTTGTCCTCGTAAGAAGGATGGAAGGCGAGCCCCAAGAGGCCCTGTTCCGATCCGACCACCACCAGGTCGGAGAGGTCCAGGAACGGCTCGGCCTCCACCCGATCGCCGGCGACGATTCTCACGGCCCCGGTCTGCTCGACGACGAAAAGGCGTCCGCTGCCGTCTCCTGAGTGAGTGGCGTAGAGGGGCTGTTCGAAGCCGGCAGCCACCTCCTCCAGCTCGATGCCGATCGTATCGAGGGCGGGGCCCGGGCGAGCCTTGCCCGAGGCCGAGTCTTCGTTTGAAGGAGGAGCCCCGCCGGGCTCGGGCACGGATCGGGGCGAGCTCGATGAGCAAGCGCTCAGGACCAATGCCACGAAGAGGGTAGAAACCAGGGTTTTCACGGTAGCCATGACTACCCCACGTCGGGGTTCAGGTGTTCCTTCCCGGCGGGGCGGGTGCCTACCCCGAATGGGGGTCTGTTTTCCCCCGATTGGGGGATGGCGGGCGCCGAGCGAGCGCGGTACAACAGTCCCTGTTGGGTCGGCCACAGGGATCCCCTCCGAAAGAGGGGGTCCCCACGGCAACCGCCGCCCGCAGACAACCAGCTCACCCCGAGAGGCTGAAGGCCTCAGACGCCGCAGGGCCCCCACCGTCGTCTGAGGCCTTCGCCGCGCCCGGGGGGTCGGGCCGGCTCGGCGGGTCGACAGGTCGAATGGGCCGGCTCGGCGGGTCGACAGGTCGACACGTCGAATGGGCCGGCTCGGCGGGCAGGTTTCCGTCCTTTATTTTGGCCGGATGGACGT
>JBPCPZ010000073.1:0-4714 GCA_050998655.1 Actinomycetota bacterium | reverse complement strand
TACCAGGACACCAACGTCGCGCAGCGGCGGCTGATGCAGGCGTTGGTAACGCCGGGTGGCGCCGTCACGGCGGTGGGGGACACGCGCCAGGCGATCTATGCGTTTCGAGGCGCAACGATGTACAACCTCATCGGGTTTCCGGACCACTTTCCGCGCGCCGGCGCTGCCGCCTACTCGGAGGCGTCCCTGTCGCAGAATTTCCGGTCGGGAGAGAAAATCCTCGAGGTGGCCAACGCAGTGGTCGCACATATTCCCGCCGAGAGACGGCCGGGGGAGCCGCTGCGGGCGTCGGACTTCAACGGGGCGGGGCGTGTCGAGCTCGGGCTCTTCTGCGACGAGCGCGCGGAGGCGGACTGGATCGCTCGGCGATGTGAGGAGCTGCATGGT
Organism: Actinomycetota bacterium; assembly: GCA_050998655.1. Classification (GTDB taxonomy): domain Bacteria; phylum Actinomycetota; class CADDZG01; order CADDZG01; family WHSQ01; genus JACDAL01. The sequence goes on along the minus strand of JBPCPZ010000073.1, from coordinate 4,327 downwards.
GTCGCGCTTCTGCCGGAGCGGCGGCCCGTGGATTGGCGGGATATAGCCGTTCTGGTCCGGCGACGGAGTTCGATGGCCGCGTTATTGAAGGCTCTTCAGGATCACGACATCCCGGTCGAGGTGGTGGGGCTTTCAGGCTTGCTCAAGGCGCCGGAGGTAACTGAGGTCGTGGCTTGGCTCCGGTGCCTCGATACGAAGCCGTCGGCCAACCGCTGGCTGGCGCGCGTCCTGCTCGGGCCTCGGTGGCGCATTCATTACCGCGACCTGGCTCTGTGTGCTCGTTGGGCGGCGTGGCAGAATCGTTCTCTGCGCCTGGAACTTGCCGGAGGCAACGAGGAGCGCGCGCGCGACATGGAGCCAGGCGATGTGGGCTTCTCGCTTCTGGAAGCGCTCGAGCACGTTTCCTCCATTGAGGGCCTGGGAGCCGAGGCGCGTGCTCGTTTGGAGGAGTTCGCCGGTCGCCTCAGCCTGCTGCGCCAGAAGGTGGGCGCTCGCTTACCCGATCTCGTGCAGGAGGTGATCTCCTTGAGCGGAATTGCCGATGCACTGGCGGCGTCGCCCGCGCGGGGCGCGGCCGCGGGGCGCCAGAACCTCGCCAACCTGCTTGATCATGTCGCCGATTTCGCGCCGGTCGAGGGAGAGGCAACGCTGAGGAGCTTGCTTGCCTACCTGGACGCCGCCGAAGAGGCCGATGAAACTCTCGAGTCGTCACAGCCTGCCGCAGCGGACTCGGTCAAGCTCATGACCGTGCACGCAGCCAAGGGCCTCGAGTTCGAATGCGTCTTCGTGCCCTCGGTGGCATCCTCGAAAAATCCCAGGGGCGACTACGTCTATTCCGTGTTTCCGGACAACCGGATATCCAACCCGATGACCTCACACTCTCAGCTCCCTTACGAGGTGCGAGAGGACGCTTGCCATCTCCCGACTTTCGACGGTAACTCCAGTCGTTTCGGGCAAGCGGTCAGGGAGCGGGTCTTGGAGGACGAACGCCGTCTGTTCTATGTCGCCACAACCAGGGCCAAACAGCACCTGGCGGTCACTGCAGCGTGGTGGTATGGCCGCAGCGATCGCCTCATCGGCCCCTCTCGCTTCTGGGATGATCTCGCCGAGCTGGCCAAGACCGGGGCTGTCGAGGTCGTCGAGCGCGCCGAAGCCCCTGAGGCGAACCCCGCGATAGCGGCCCTTGGAGAGGAGAGCTCGTGGCCACCGGCTCCGCGCACGGGCGTCGACGATCCGCTCTTCGAGGGGGGCTGGGGGGCGGCAGCCGAAGCGGCGCTCGTGTCGAAGGAGGCCTACGACGTGCTCGTGGGCTCACTTTCGGAAGAAGATCGAGTAAGGCATGAGCAACTCCGGGCCGATCATTGGGCCGGTCTCGATCTGATCGCAGACGCCATGGCCTCTACGAAACCAGTCGAGGGCGATGCCGTCCTCGACATCATCTCTGCCACCGACCATGTGTCCTTGACGGCGGCTCGTCTGGACCTCGCCGAGCTTTCCCGTCCGCTTCCCGAGCGGCCCAGTGATGCTCGAGCGATCGGGACCGAGGTTCACCGAGTCATCGAACAGCTACTTCGAGAAGCTCATGGTCAGGAGGCTCAGGGACCCTCGTTACCGGACGAGAGCGAGCTCGACGAGCCCCTCGGCGTGGAGGATCGGGATGAGGTCGAGCGCAGACTCGCGTTCTTCAGGGCGCTCGGCTACACGGACCGCACGCTCGCTCGGCTGCCTTCCGGCGAGCTCATGATCGAGCTTCCGTTTGCTTTGAAGATCGGATCCCGGATCGTTCGGGGCCGCATCGATGCGGTGTTCGAGCACGGCGACGGGGGCTTCGAGCTGGTCGACTTCAAGACGGGCGCCCGCTTCGAGTCAGAGGACGAGGATCAGCTCGGGCTCTACGCCGCGGCTCTGGAGGCGAACGGCCTCCTGCCTGCGGGAGCGCCGGTGACGCTGACCTATGCCTTCCTCGACGGCGGCGCCCCGGTCAGCCGTCCCTACCGCCCGTAGTCCCACCGTTTTCGACGGTGCCTCCGGGAAGAGGCCACCATCAGGAAGAGCGCGGCCCCTCTACATCGCTCGTCACCCTCGCCCGCGGTTTCCCCACCCTCGTTGTGAGAAGGAGCGAGCCCAGGATTGCCGCAGCTCCCGACCCGAACAAGATGCCGATCCTGGCTTCGTCGACCAACTGGGGATCGTCGAATGCAAGGCCGGCAATGAACAACGATACGGTGAAGCCTATGCCTGCCGTTGCTGCGGCGCCAACCACGTGGTTCCAACCCATGCTCGGTGGCATGGATCCGATTCCGCTTCTCGTGGCGGCCCACGAGAACCCACTGATTCCCAGGAGCTTGCCTCCGACCAAACCTGCAACGATACCCAATGTCACGGGCGACGTTGTGGCCGCCTCGAACAGCTTCGCGTTTAGTTCCACCCCGGCATTGGCGAGGGCAAAGATCGGGATGATCACGAAGCTCGTCCAGGGATGCAGAACGTGCTCGAGGCGTTCGGCAACCGAGACCGCTTCTTGCGCTTGGATAATCACACGGCGTATTGCCGACGGCTCTGGATCCTGCATCATCGCAGAGGCTTCGTCGACGGCGTCGCGTGCTCCCTCTGGGTCCACAGGGCGTGCGGGAGTGAGGAGACCCAGGGCCACTCCGGCGATCGTTGCGTGTACTCCGGACTCAAAGGTCGCAAACCATATCGCGGTGCCCGCAAGGACATAAACTGGGGTCCACCAGATGCGCCGGCTGCGCATCCCCGCCACGGCTGCAAGAAGCGCGAGTGCAGCCACAAGCCAGCCGATCTCGATTCCTCCAGAGTAGAACAGCGCGATCACCAGGATGGCGCCGATATCGTCCACGATGGCAAGGCTCAGGAGAAAGACCCTCAATGAGTCGGGGCAGTGTTTGCCGAACAGCGCCAGGAGGCCTACGGCGAATGCGATGTCGGTCGCCATCGGTATTGCCCATCCCGCAGCGCCTTCGCCGCCCATGTTTATCGTCACATAGATGAGAGCCGGTACGATCATCCCGCCCAGCGCCGCGAGCGATGGCAGGGCGGCACTTCGGCGGTCGTTCAACTCCCCCACGACGAGCTCTCTCTTGATCTCGAGCCCCACGACGAAGAAGAAGATCGCCATGAGGCCGTCGTTGACCCAGTGCCGGAGACTTTCCGAGAGCTCGAAGTCGGCAATCCGTATGCCCATGTCGGTGCGCCATACCTGCTCGTAACTGTCGCCGGCGGGGGAGTTCACCCAAGCAAGGGCAACAAGAGTAGCCACCAGGAGGAGGATGCCACCGGCAGCCTCGGTTTGGAGGAACTCTCGGACCGGGCGGGCGACGAGGCGAGCAACGGGTCGGTCACTCGCCACCCAAGAATGGCGGAGGGGGGGTCTTTTTCTGGTCGTCACATATGCCTCCTGAACGCGGAAGATCACAATGCCGACCAGACTTCCCGGCGCGCCACTGCCATCATAACAATTGGGAGGATGCCCAACTCATCGAGGCTCATTTTTGGAGCGCCTGTGAGTCCGACCCCCGAGGTAGCGAAACGCGCTCAAAGCATCACCAGGTACGAAATTCGGACTCAGGAGCGCGCAGCGCGCGATCGACTACCAGAGGGCTCAGGTCGGCCCATAGGCCCCCTCAGCAGGTTTACTCTGATGGCAACGCCATTCACTCACGTACACCCCGACCAGAGGGGAGACCACGATGTTCGACTCCTACATGAGCCAGCTTCCAGACGTCGACCCGGACGAGACCCAGGAATGGATCGAGTCGCTCGATCAGCTGATCGACGTCTCTCCCGCCCGCGCTCGTTATCTAATGCACCAGGTCATGACGTATGCACGCAGCCGCCAGATCGGGCTGCCGGCCATGGTGTCGACCGACTACATCAATACGATCACGGCAGAGCAGGAGCCCCACTTCCCCGGCGACGAGGAGACGGAGCTCTCGATCCGGCGCATCATCCGCTGGAATGCGGCCGCCATGGTGATGCGTGCCAACAAGAAGTACGACGGCATCGGAGGGCACATCTCCACCTATGCCTCCGCCGCCTCCCTCTACGAGGTCGGCTTCAACCACTTCTTCAACGGCCCCGACGCCGAGGGGGGCGGGGACCAGGTCTATCTCCAGGGGCATGCGGCCCCGGGCGTCTATGCCCGCTCCTTCCTCGAGGGGCGCCTCGACGAGTCTCGCCTCGACAACTTCCGGCGGGAGGCCCTCGGCGGAGGGCTGTCGTCCTATCCCCACCCGCGTCTGATGCCCGAGTACTGGCAGTTCCCCACGGTCTCGATGGGTCTGTCTCCGCTCAACGCGATCTACCA
>JBPCPZ010000038.1:0-9459 GCA_050998655.1 Actinomycetota bacterium | reverse complement strand
GGGCCGCAGCGCCCGACGTCGCCCGGACGATGCGGTAGACGGATCCGTACTTGGCTCGCAGGTCACGGGTAATGGCCTGCGACACCACCGGATCGTCGTCGACCGTCAGGATTGTCGGTTTCGTCATCGGATAGGCCTTCGGGCGATTTCGGCGCATCGTACCGCCGCGTCCACGCGCAGGGGGACCGGACGAAAGAGGTCGGGCTTCACGCGGGCCGCCATCAAGACTGGTGGCCATCGCCGAGTTGGTGGAAATGGCATCAGGTCGGTCGTGGCGCCGGCGTCAGACGACGAGCTGCCTCCGGGATCTCCATAGAATGAGCCTGATGATCGCCTCGTTGAACGGCTACTGGAGAGTGGCTCAGCCTTATCAACGTTTCCTCTACCGGCTATCGGCCCTGTTCTTGGTCAGCGCGACCTTGCATGGCGCCGTCTTCATCCTCGACGACCGGCCCTGGGAAGGCCCGTTGTCGTGGCGCAAGCCGTTGCTGTTCTCGTTGTCGTTCGCCTTGGTGTGTGTGTCCTTGGCATGGGTCATGAACTTTTTGCCCCGCAGCCAGAGGGCAGGCTGGCTCCTCCTCGGCTCATTCGGGTTTGCCAGCTTCGGAGAGACCGCGCTTATCTCCTTGCAGGCATGGCGCGGCGTGGCCTCGCACTTCAACTCCGCCACGGTCTTCGACGAGGTCGTATTCGCCACTATGGGCCTGTTGATCGCCGTGGTGGTTGTAGACATCGTCATCATTACGCTATGGAGCTTGAAGTCGCTCGACGCCCCGGCGAGCTTCGGGCTTGCGATCAAGGCCGGCCTCCTCCTGATGGTGGTAGGACAGGGCCTCGGGGGGTTGTTGATCCGGGAGGGGATGCGCCAGGAGGAGCTCGGGCCGGTTACGTCTCCATTGGTCTTCGGGCAGGACGGCATCCTCAACCTTTCCCACGCCGCCGCCCTGCACGCGCTGCAGCTGCTGCCGGTGCTCGCCTGGCTGCTGAGCTTCTCCGAGCGGAGCGAAAGTCAAAGAACGAAGATCGTTGGAGTCGCGGCTTGCGGCTATGCGGGCCTGGTATTGCTTACGGGCCTGCAGGCACTGGGGGGCCGCGCTCCATTCGACCTTTCAGGGGTGGGTGCCGTCGTTCTTCTGGCAAGCGCGACTGCGATCCTGGCGGCCTCGGTCGTGGCTCTCCTCGGGGTCCGGCCCGGGCTCTCGCCGAGCCGCTGACCCTCGCGCGAGAGTCCCGTCTGTCCTCAGCTATAGGGTGAGCGGCCGGTGTCGGCACAACGGGTACGGGGAGGGCGCAAGTGGGGGGCATGGTTCCAGAGGATCTGTACGAACTTCGGTGGGCGACCGACCCGCGCCTTTCCCCGGACGGTCGGGTGGTTTCGTACACCGTCTCGGGCCTCGACCGCGCCTCGAACGACTACACCAGCCGCATTTGGCTGACCGCAGCGGATGGCTCGGGCAAGCCCCGGGCCTTCACGTCGGGCGACAAGCAGGACGGGGACGGACGCTGGTCACCGGACGGCTCTCAGCTTTCCTTCGTCTCCACCCGGGACACGAAGACAAGCCAGCTTTTCGTCATCCCTGCCGCCGGGGGAGAAGCCCGCAGGATCACGGATCTCACCGAGGATGTCGCGCAGGTTACCTGGTCACCGGACGGGTCCGCAATAGCGTTCTCGGCGCGTGTGCGCGATGACGCGTACAAGGAGGAGGACGAGGGTAAACGAGCACCTCGCCGCTTCCGCCGGCTCCAGTTCAAGCTCGACAATGTCGGCTGGACGGGTGACCGCAGAAGACACCTCTTTGTGGTGCCCGCCGATGGCTCCGAGCCGCCCCGGCAGATCACCTCGGGGGACTTCGAGGACTCGGACCCCGCCTGGTCTGTAGACGGCGCTCGCATCGTGTTCAGTTCCGCCCGGGACGACGACTGGGACGTGAGTTTCGTGCGCGACCTCTACGAGGTCGATGCTTCCGGGGGTGAGCCGCGACGACTGACCGAGATAAGCGGTGCGGCCGGTTCCCCTCAGTGGTCACCCGACGGCTCTCGCATCGCCTTCTACCTCTATCCCTCGGTCGACGACGACCCCCGACACACTCAGGTAGCGGTCCTGGAGACAGCCACCGGCGAGATGCGCGTGCTGACAGAGTCGCTCGACCTCCAATGTGGTCCCTACCCGGAGGTAAGAGAGCCTTTGTGGGACGGCGACTCGATCCTCTTTGGAGTAGAGAGGGGCGGCAACCTGCATCTCTACAGAGTCGCAGCGGACGGCTCGGGCAAGCCCGAGGCGGTCCTCGAGGGCGAGCACCACGTCGGCGGCTACGACTTGAGAGCAGGTGTCCTCGTCCATGCCTCGTCGGTTGTCACCCGGCCCTACGAGCTCTTCTGTGGCGAGAAGGTTCTCACCGACTTGACGTCCGCGTTCGTCGATGGGCGCAGCCTGAGCCCGGCCGAACGCTACACCGCCACCTCCGCAGATGGTTCTGAAGTCGATGCCTGGATCATGCGGCCGAGCGACTTCGATGCGGACAAGAGCTACCCGGTTCTGCTCAACATCCACGGAGGTCCGTTCTCGCAGTACGGGACCGGCTTCTTCGACGAATTCCAGGTCTACACCGCGGCGGGTTACGTGGTGCTGTTCTCGAACCCCCGTGGCTCTGCCGGTTACTCGGAGGAATGGGGGAGGGCGATTCGGGGGCCGGGGGAGCTGGGGGGAGGCTGGGGATCGGTTGACTACGAGGACGTGATGGCGGTCGTGGACACCGCGCTCGAGCGCTTCAGCTTCTGCGATTCAGAGCGCCTCGGCGTTTTGGGGGGTTCATACGGAGGCTACTTGACGTCGTGGATCGTCTCCCACACCGGCCGATTCAAGGCCGCGTGCTCCGAGAGGTCGGTGAACGACTTCTACACGACGTGGGGCTCGAGTGACTTCGGCTGGGACTTCAAGGGCTACACGGGCTCATACCTCTTCGAGGACCGCGACGCCTATCTTGCGATCTCGCCCCACACTTACGCGCGCGACATCCACACCCCGCTTCTGATCCTTCATTCGGAGAACGATCTGCGCTGCCACGTCGAGCAGGGCGAGCAGCTGTTCACCACGCTCCGACTCCTCGGTCGCGATGTAGAGATGGTGAGGTTCCCGAGCGAGTCGCACGAGCTCAGCCGCTCCGGTTCGCCGGCCCACCGGGTGATGCGCTTCGAGGTCATCCTGGAGTGGTTCGCCCGCTACCTCTGAAGCTTCTTAGCGGTTCTGAGGAGATTCACCCACCTCTGATGTGAGTAGATCTCTCGAGAATGCCTCGCCCCAACCCAAAAACGGCCCCCTAGGTCGCTACCGCCACGTACTTGGTCGCCAGGTACTCCTTGATGCCCTCGGCCCCTCCTTCGCGCCCGAAGCCCGAGTGCTTGACGCCCCCGAAGGGGGCCGCAGGGTTCGAGACCAAGCCCGGGGTGAGGTCGACCAGCCCCGTCGCGAGGCCGTCGATGACCCTTAGGGCGCGGTTGAAATCGCGGGTGTAGACGTAAGCGACGAGGCCGAACTCGCTGTCGTTGGCCCAGCGGATTGCCTCTTTCTCTTCGGAGAATCCGATCACCGGGGCCACCGGCCCGAAGATCTCCTTGCGCAGGACCTGAGCGTCCTCGGGCACCTGTGCCAGCACGGTGGGCTCGTAGAAGTAACCGGGGCCCTCGACTCGGCCCCCTCCCACGATCGCCTTGGCGCCTCTGCCGACGGCGTCGTCGACGAGATCGGTAACGATCGAGCGTTGGTTGTCGTCGATCAGGGGGCCCACGTCTGTCCCCTCCTCGGTGCCTCGGCCGATCTTGAGCGCGCCCATGGCCTCGCCGAGTCGCTCGGTGAACTCGCCGGTCACAGACTCGTGGACGTGGAAGCGGTTGGCGGCCACACAGGACTCACCGATGTTGCGCATCTTGGCGATCAGCGCCCCCGCCACAGCTGCCTCGAGATCGGCGTCCTCGAACACCAGGAAGGGGGCGTTGCCGCCCAGCTCCATCGACAAGCGCAAGAGATTCTCAGAAGCCTGAGCCATGAGTTTCTGACCCACTTCGGTCGAGCCCGTAAACGACAGCTTGCGCGCCCGCCGGTCCTCGATCAAGGGGCCCATGACAGAGCCCGAGCTCGAGCTCGTCACGACGTTGAAGACGCCCGCCGGCAATCCGGCTTCCTCGAGAATGCCGGCAAACGCGAGCATCGAGAAGGGCGTCAGTTGAGCGGGCTTCATTACCATCGTGCAGCCGGCGGCGATCGCAGGGCCCACCTTGCGCGTCCCCATCGCTATCGGAAAATTCCACGGCGTGATCAGAAGGCAGGGACCCACCGGCTGCTTCATGGTCAAGAGCCTGCCTTGCCCGTTGGGCGCAGTGGAATAGCGACCGCAGATGCGCACCGCTTCCTCGGAAAACCAGCGCAGGAACTCGGCCGCGTAGGTGACTTCAGCTTGCGACTCCTTGAGTGGCTTACCCATCTCGAGCGTCAAGAGAAAGGCCAGCTCCTCGGCGCGCTCGTTCATGAGCTCGAAGGCCCGCCGCAGGATCTCGCCCCGTTCGCGGGGCGGGTGGTGCGCCCACCTCTCTTGCGCCTCCACCGCCGCGTCGAGAGCCGAGACGGCATCCTCGGGAGTGGCGTCCGCAACCTCCCCCAGCACCTCTCCGGTCGAGGGGTCCTCGACCTTCAAGGTGCCCCCTCCGGAGGCGTCGCGCCACCGGCCTCCGATGTAGAGTTGATTGGGCGTCCTGCCTATGAGATCCTGCTCTGCCTTGTCCATGCCTCTCACGATACCCGTACCATGGGCGATGCTTCCTTCCCCGGCTCGCCGGTGGGAGCAACTAAACGACTCTAGCGCCGGCCTAATCGGCCCGGCGAGATCCCACTTCCAGAAGGAGCTACTCCAGGGCAAACCACGGGATACACAGTGACTAGGGCGACGAGGACAGTGCCGCGACCTATTTCGCAAAGCACTCCTCGGCGAAACACAACCAAGGGGGCCAGATAGTGGAACTTGAAGAAGCGAGGAAGAGTCTCGAAGAGGAGAGAGTTCGGCTGTTGAGCGCTCGTCCCGACCTTGAGTCGGAGGTGGAGGAGTCGGCCGGGGGCGAGGATGTGTCGGAGCTGTCATCCGTTGATCAGCACCCGGCGGACCAGGCGACCGAAACATTCGAGAGGGAGAAGGATCTCTCGATTCTTGAGTCCACCGACGAGCAAATGCGCGATATTGATCGTGCGCTCGCGCGCGTCCAGGACGGCAGCTATGGCTCCTGTGAAGTGTGCGGCCGGCCGATCGGCGAGGAACGGCTCCGCGCAAAGCCTGCGGCCCGGCTCTGCATCGACCACCAGAGGGAGGCTGAGCAATGACCGAAGGCGCGCTCGGGCCGGCTCTGATGTTTCCACTCGAATGCCGCGGCCAGACCGGGCTTACGAGCCCGACCCCTGGGTAGGATCTTGTTGAACAGCACTTCTTCACCTAGACACGAACTGAAAGGAGTCGCCTTATGGCAGGCACGCACAGTCTTCCGGAGCTTTCTTATGACTATTCTGCCCTCGAACCCCACATCGATGCGCAGACGATGGAGATCCATCACAGCAAGCACCATCAGACCTATATCGACAAGCTGAACGCAGCCCTCGAGGGCAACGACGACCTCGCTTCACAGTCGATCGAGGACCTAATGCGCAACTTCAGCCGGGTCCCCTCGGACATTCAGGGCCCGGTGCGCAACAACGGCGGAGGTCATGCCAACCACTCGTTCTTCTGGACCATCATGAGCCCCTCGGGTGGCGGAGAGCCGTCGGGCACGCTGGCCGCGGCTATCGAAAGCACCTTCGGCTCGACCAAGGAGTTCAAAGAGAAGTTCGCCGCCGAGGCGACCAACCGCTTCGGCAGCGGGTGGGCGTGGCTGGTCTCGGACGCGGGAAGTCTCTCTTGCTACAGCCTCCCGAACCAGGACTCACCACTCATCGAGGGTCACACACCGCTCCTGGGTCTCGACGTGTGGGAGCACGCCTACTACCTGAAGTATCAGAACAAGCGACCGAACTACATCGAAGCCTGGTGGAATGTCGTGAATTGGGACGAGGTCGCCAAGCGCTACGAGAGCGCAAGCTAGCTCTCACAACAGACCCTCGGGCGGTTACCGGCGCATATCGCCGGGCCGCTCGATCGTCAGGCTAGGTTGGCTCGCAGGAACTCGAGTGTCTTGACCCAGGATTCACTCGCGGCGTCCGCATCGTAGGTGCCGAGTCTGTCGGTGTCGTTGAAGAAGGCGTGACCCTTTCCTTCATAGAACTCGAAGCGGACGTCGACCCCGGCGTCCTTCATCTCCTGTTCCAGAGACTTGGCGTCGTCCACCGAGACGAAGTCGTCGGCAGTTCCGAAGTGGCCCAGGACGGGGGCCTCGATCTTCGAGAAGTCGGGCTTGCCGTGGGGCATGAGGTAGTAGTAGGAGACGGCCGCGGTCACTCTGGGATTGGCGCTCGCCGCCCACACCGAGAGCCCGCCGCCGAGGCAGAACCCGACCGAGCCCACCCCACGTCCTTGAGTCGCCTCGTGTTGGGCGAGATAGTCAACTGCGCCCCGCATGTCGCGCTCGGCTTGGTCCATGGACATCGCCATCATCTTCTGCTCGGCCTCGTCGGGCTGTGTCGTAGTCTCTCCCCTGTAAAGGTCGGGCGCCAAAGCCACGAACCCCTCGGCCGCCAAGCGGTCGCAGACATCGCGAATGTGGTCCTCGAGACCCCAGTACTCCTGGAGCACGACGACGGGGATCCCGCTCCCGGAGGTCGGAGTCGACAGGTAACCCGGTGCGGTGGAACCGTTGGAGGGGAACTCGACCTGGGTCATTGCGGATTCCTTTCATGGGGTGTTTCGGCGATGGACGGTGGCGGCCTCGGCATGTTCTCGGCCCAGTTGGGGAAAGTCACTGGAAAGTTACCAGGAGGCTGAAATTGAGAGAGTTAACTTGAGAGAAGAAAGTAACTTGAGAGAAGGCGGAGAAGAAGAGCGCTGGGCCGGACGCGCCGAGGAGCGCTCCGAGGACAGACAAAACTCTTTAGTCCACGTGGCGCCTCATCCGGACGACCGTGACCGTGAGACCGACGAGCGCGCCGACGAACGCGTGGAGGTGATCGAGCCAGACGGCTCTACCTCGCCCCGTCGACCCAGAGGGCCACAAGGTGGTTGAGGCGCGCGCAGCCGAGTACAACGTCGTGGCCACCTACCACGGCCCCCAACAAGCCCGGAGGGCTCTGCAAGAGCTCAAGTCCTCAGGAGTTCCGGTCAAACCTCTCGTTTCTGAGTCGCGACGACGAAACCTCGGTGTCGGAGAGTCAGGCGCGTGAGGAAACAGCCGAGCTGCCCGCCGGCCTCGGCAAGAAGGCGGCAGCAGGTGGCGCAGCCGGCGGAGCGGCAGGCGGCCTGCTTGGTTTCGTTGCGGGTGCCGCAGCCTTCGTTATTCGGGGAGTCGGACCTGCGGTCGGTGCGGGCATCTGAGCCGCTACCGCGGGAGGCGCGGCGGCGGGCGCAACTGCCGGCGGCGTCATCTCGGGCATAGACGAGATGTGGACCACACGCTACAAGGACGCAGTCAACGAGGGCCGGGTGCTGGTTGGAGTTAACTCCGGCGACGAGGGCGAAGTTGAAAGGGCGGCCACGGTACTCGAAGGCGTGGGCGCGGACCCCATCGACCGGTTCGATGCGAAGGGTCGACCGCGCAGCTAGGCCCCTTCAACCAGGAAGTTGTCTCATTTGGCTCCCGCTACGGAGGGTAGCTCTCACGACCTAGAGAAAGGTGCGGCGTGACAAAGTTCGGGTACAAGATCTCGTCCGAGGAGCACGGGCCCCAGGAGCTGGTGGATTATGCGCGACGGGCAGAGCAGGCGGGGTTCGGCTTCGCGGCGATCTCGGACCACTTCCATCCTTGGGTCACCGCCCAGGGTCATAGCTCTTTCGTATGGGCGGTCCTCGGAGGCATCGCCCAGGCGACTGACCGGATTGACATCGTGACCGGGGTGACCTGTCCCACCGTTCGCATTCATCCCGCCGTGGTCGCCCATGCCGCTGCAACCGCAGGAGTCATGTTGGAGGGCCGCTTCGCGTTGGGGGTGGGCTCCGGCGAGAACCTAAACGAGCACATACTCGGAGACCGCTGGCCCGAGGCCCCCGTGCGCTTGGAGATGCTCGAGGAGGCGGTCGCGGTCATCAGGATGCTCTGGGAAGGCGGCCAGAAGAGCCACCACGGCCGCCACTATACGGTGGAGAACGCTCGCATCTTCGATCTTCCGGAGCGCCCCATCCCGATCATGGTCGCGGGCAGCGGCAAGTCGTCCACCACGCTGGCAGGGAGGATCGGAGACGGCTTCGTGGGGTTGGCTCCCGACGCCGAGATGCTGAAGACATTCGACGACTCCGGCGGTGCGGGAAAGCCCCGCTACAGCGAGGTCAACGTATGTTGGGCGGACGACAAGGAGCAAGCTCGTAGCACCGTAATGGAGTACTGGCCGGTGGCAGGCGTCAAGGGGCAACTAATGCAGGAGCTGCCCGTGCCTGCCTTGTTCGAGCAAGCGACGTCAATGGTGCCCGAGGACGACGTGGTCTCTACGATCGTGTGCGGGCCGGACGACCAGGAGCACATCGAGGAAATCAAGAAGTTTGTCGACGCCGGCTACGACCACGTATGGATACACCAGATAGGGCCCGACCAAAAGGGGTTTTTCCGTTTCTACCAGGACAAAGTGCTACCCAAGCTGAACTGAGAGAGGAAGACAAATGGCTTTTCGAGACGCAAGTGCAGCGCTGGTAAAGGGTGTCGCCGCCGGAGCGGTCGGGACCGGTGTGATGACGGCCTACCAGATGGTGCATATGAAGGTGCAGGGGGGCGAGCCCAGCACGGCGCCTGCGGATGCGGTCGAGAAGACGTTCCCGGTCTCCACCACCAGCAAGAAGGAAAAGACGCAGTTGGCCAACCTCACTCACTGGGGCTACGGGACCGGCTGGGGGGTGATGCGCGGCCTTCTCGGCGCCACCGGCATGAGCGGAACGGCGGCCTCCACGGTGTTCTTCGGCCTGGTGTGGGGCTCGGCGCTCACGATGCTGCCCGCCCTCGACCTCGCGCCGAAGCCCCAGGACTGGGGAGCGAAGGCGCTCGGCGAGGACGCGCTGATGCACGGGATCTACGCGGCCGCAGTCGGTCTGGCCTACGAGGCCATGTCCTAGCCGCCGCCTCTCCGGCCAACTCTGAGTGCCCAACCACGCCCCCGGTGGTTGCGGCGACAATGTTCGCATCGGGGCGACCGAGAATCCGCCCTCGGTGGAGAGCCTCGACCGTATCGAGCGGTTCAGAAAGAGCCCCGGCCCGCCGATATCGGGGTATGGAAAGACGAGAGTTCCTTCAGCGCGGTCTGGTCCTCGCCGCAGCGGGAGCCGGCTCGGCGGTCGTAGGTTCTCGCGTCGC
>JBPCPZ010000151.1:0-5503 GCA_050998655.1 Actinomycetota bacterium | reverse complement strand
CTCCGAGCCAGGACCCCTACACGATGTCGATCATGGCGCTCCCGCTCTACGGGCTCTACGAGGTGACGATCCTGATATTGCGGCGGGTCAAGAAGCCCAGCCCGGCTTAGGGCGATTGGATATGATTCGAGCGTTATGCCGGTAAAAGGAAAGAAGAAGGCGCAAGCACGCGGCAGCCAGGGACGACGCCGTCCGGCAGAGGCTCCGCGCCCGGTTCTCGCCCCGCGCAAGCCTCCGGCGTGGTACCGAACCTGGCCGGGCCGGGCAGTGCTGGTGATCGTCGTGCTGGCCCTCGTGGGCGGGGTGTTCGCAGCGGTCGCTTCGACTCAGGGGGACGACGGCACCGCAGCCCGCGCCGACGCGCTCGACCGCTACACAGGCGAGGTCAGAGGCGTGCTGCAATCTCTGAGACCCGCGGCTTCCGACATGAGCTCCGCTCCCACCAGCGTGGGCGAATCCGACGCCCGCAAGGCGCTTGGCGACCGAGCGGTCTCCTGGAGGCAGACCATCGAGGGCGCCCACACGAACCTCTCCCGGTTGTTGTCTCCCGGCGCCGCCCAGAGCGCCCACGGCCTCTTCTTGCAGTCGGCGCAGATCTAGCTGGCGGCGGCCAAGACCTACGCGCTCGCTACGGAGATCGAGGGCGAGTCCGCCGACAAGGTGCTGGCGCGCGCCGCCGAGCAACGCGACCAGGGCGGGCTGTTGTGGCAGAGCGCCACCGTGCTGCTCGACGAACAGCGGGTCGAGGCCGAGCTGGAGGTCTCGGGGCTGACGCCACCCAGCCTCCCACCGGCGCAGCCGCAGGACGGCACCGGCGCCGGATCTGGGCAGGGTGAGGGCTCGGGGGCGGGAGAGGGCAGCGGCGGAGGCTAGCGATCCGGGCGCCCCGACCTCTCCGGAGGTCTTCGAGGCGTCCTACGATTTTCCCTTCGACCCGTTCCAGCGCCGGGCGTTGGCCGCCTTGGAACAAGGCCTGTCGGTGCTCGTGGCCGCACCCACCGGCGCCGGCAAGACCGTGGTGGGGGAGTTCGCCGCCCACTTGGCCCTCAGGGGCGGGGGCCGGACCTTCTACACGGCCCCCATCAAGGCGCTGTCGAATCAGAAGTACGCCGACTTCTGCGCCCTCTACGGGTCCACAAACGTCGGGCTCCTGACCGGCGACAACTCGATCAACGGCGACGCCCCTGTGGTCGTCATGACCACCGAGGTTCTGCGCAACATGATCTACGAGGACTCCGAAGGTCTCGACACGCTCCACTGTGTGGTGCTGGACGAGGTGCACTATCTACAGGACCGCTACCGGGGGGCGGTGTGGGAGGAGATTCTCATCCACCTCCCGGTAGAGATCCTGACCGTGTCGCTCTCGGCGACGGTGTCCAATGCCGAGGAGTTCGCACGCTGGCTGCAGACCATCAGGGGGCCGACTGAGGTCATCATCGAGGAGCACCGTCCGGTCGAGATCAGACATTGGTACTTCGCCTCGGACGAGCTGCTCCCGATGTTCGTCTCGCGCCCCGCCGGAGGCTCCATTCCCAACCCCCAGGCTCGTGCCTTCGACCCCCGGCGGAGCCGCGGCGCCGAGCGCCCTCAGCGGGGCGGCAAGAGGCCGCACACCCGACGACGGCGCATACCGGCTCGGACCGACGTCGTCGAGCGGCTACACGGCGAGGGGATGCTCCCGGCGATCTACTTCATATTTTCTCGTCGCGGCTGCGACGCAGCCGTCGCGCGCGCGGTGGTCGAGAACGTCAGGCTCACGACCCCTAAAGAACAACGGGCGATAATGCAGCTGGCCGAGGAGCGTACCGCCGATTTCAGCCCCGACGAGCTCGCCGTGTTGGGCTACGACGAGCTCTTCGAAGGCCTCAGGCGGGGGGTGGCGGCCCATCACGCCGGCATGATCCCCCCCTTCAAGGAAACCGTCGAGGATCTCTTCAAGCAGGGCCTGATCAAGATCGTGTTCGCGACCGAGACGCTCGCTCTGGGCATCAACATGCCGGCGCGCACGGTGGTCATCGAAAGCCTCATGAAGTTCACGGGTGAGAGGCACGAAATGATCACCCCGGGCCAGTACACGCAGCTGTCCGGCCGGGCCGGCCGTCGGGGAATCGACGAGCTGGGCCACTCGGTCGTGCTACTGCAGCGCTTTGCGTCCTTCGACCAGATCTCGAGGCTTGCGTCTACTCGCACCTACCCGCTGCTGTCGTCGTTCACCCCCTCCTACAACATGGCTGTGAATCTCATGCGCAACTACGACCGCTCCGAGGCCGAGCACCTCGTGAACTCTTCATTCGCTCAATTTCAGGCCGATTCCGAGGTGGTCGAGCTCGAGCAGACACGCGCCCGCCTGGACGGCTTTCTCGCTTCATATCGTGCCAAGGCAAGCTGCGAGCAGGGCGACATCGCGAGCTACGCTGAGCTGCAACGGCGCGTGAAGGAGACCCAGGAGCGGCGAGGACGGGCATCGCGCGACGTGGTCACCCAGGCCCTCAGCGCCCTGCGTCCGGGAGACGTGGTCGACCTGCCGGGCGGCAAGCGGCGGGGGCGTCACGTGGTGATCGACGTCAGTGAGGGGCAGGAGAGGGGGCCGCGCCTCCAGATCATGTCGGAGGAGCGGGCGGTGACGTGGCTGCAGCCCTACAACCTGAGCGCTGCCCCGCGTATCGCCGGGCGACTGAGGATGCCTCCCGCGTTCCAGCCCAAGGATGCGCGCTCACGCCGGCTCCTGGCTCGGCGCCTGAGCCGCCTGCACGTGGAACGTCCGCCGCAGGCGAGCGTGCCAGAGGACGTCTCGGACGAGCTTCAGCGGGAGCTCGAGGAGCACCCCAGCAGCGGCTGCCCCGAGCTCAACCGCCATCTCCACTTCTGGCGCCGGGCGGTCAAGCTCGAGCGCGAGGTCGCAGGGATCGAGCGACGCGTGAGTCGCCGTTCGCAAACCCTGAGCCGCCGCTTCGAGCGGGTCCTCGAGGTGCTGCAGCGGCTTGGGTGTGTAAGGGGCTGGGCGCTTACGCTCAAGGGGGAGACGCTGGCCCGCATCTACAACGAATCCGACCTGCTCGTCGTCGAGGCATTGGAGGAGGGGATCTTCGAAGGCCTCGACTCCGCCGAGCTCGCCGGCCTTCTCTCGAGTCTCGTCTACGAGACGCGCGGCCCAGAAATGGATGTGACCGTGCTGCAGCCGACGAGGGCCGGGGGCCGCGCATGGGAAAGGCTTGTGCGGCTATGGGGAGAGATCTCGGCGGAGGAGCAAATGCGGGGGCTCGAGCTCACGCGCGAGCCGGACTCGGGCTTCTCCCAGCAGGCCTACCGATGGGCGTCGGGGGCCGGGCTCGAGGATGTGCTCGGTCCCGAAGATGCCGCCGGAGACTTCGTGCGCTCCACCAAGCAGCTGATCGACCTCGTGCGTCAGCTCATCGACGCCGTGCCCGAGGGTGAGCTGCTCGAGTGCCTGCGGACGTGCGCTGATTCCCTGCATCGAGGAGTCGTGGCCTACTCGTCGCTGGAGTTGTGAGGGGGCGCAACCGCTATGCAGAGCTAGCCGCGCGAGGCGGGGTCCAGCCTGCACCGAACAAGATCTAACCTTTGTGAGGAATCCACCGCGCTAGAACGAGGGGCTATCGGAATGCGTATTCTGATGAGCGGGGCAAGCGGTTTCATCGGCAGCGCGCTCCGCCGAGCTCTGCAACAGAAGGGCAACGAGGTGAGCGCGCTCACCCGCAGCGCCTCTGCGGATTCGAGGGCAGTCCGGTGGGATCCGGCTGCAGGCGAGCTCGACCCGGATTCGGTGGAAGGCTTCGATGCAGTCGTTCATCTGGCCGGGGAGGGGATCGGCGACCGGCGCTGGAACGAGGTTCACAAGCGGCGCGTGAGAGACAGCCGCATCCAGGGCACCAGCCTCTTGTCCCGAACGCTTTCGGAACTCGACCGGCCTCCGCAAGTGCTGTTGTCGGCCTCTGCGATGGGCTACTACGGAGACCGGGGCGACGAGCCTCTGAGCGAGAGCGCCCCCGCCGGCGATGGCTTCCTGGCAGGTGTCGTACAGGCGTGGGAGGAGGCTACGGGCCCCGCTTCAGACGCCGGTATCAGGGTTGTGACGA
This sequence comes from Actinomycetota bacterium, assembly GCA_050998655.1. GTDB lineage: Bacteria > Actinomycetota > CADDZG01 > CADDZG01 > WHSQ01 > JACDAL01. The sequence goes on along the minus strand of JBPCPZ010000151.1, from coordinate 1,406 downwards.
CGCGTTCGAGCCTGGTGCTCGATCCAAACGGGGGGGTCCTCAAGAGACAGCTGATCCCCTTCCGGTTGGGCGTGGGGGGCAGGCTGGGTGCCGGCCGCCAGTGGTGGAGTTGGATCACGCTCGAAGACGAGGTGCGGGCGATGCAACATCTGCTCGAGGCCGACGTGTCGGGAGCCGTAAACCTGAGTTCACCGAGCCCCATCACCAACGCCGAGTTCACCGACATTCTCGGCCGGGTGCTGTCGCGGCCCACGTTTTGCTCCGTCCCCCGCGTCGCGCTCGAGGTGGTCCTGGGTAAGGACATGGCCACGGAGATGCTCTTTTTCAGCCAGCGCCTGGTCCCGTCGAAGCTCGAGGGCTCAGGCTTCGTCTTCCGCCAGCCCGAGCTCGAGCCTGCGCTCATGACCGTGCTCGGAAAATAGTCCGGTAAGGTCATGTCGACGGCCGTGGTTCTGTTCAACCGGGACCTGAGAGTCAACGATCACCCTGCCCTTAGAGGAGCGGTCGAAGAGTCCGAGCTCGTGGTCCCGCTCTTCGTCCTCGACGACGCGATCCTGCAGAGTGACTTCGCCCGACCCAACCGGCTGGCGTTCCTGCTCGACTGTCTGAGAGACTTGCGGGCCGCGTTGAGGGGTCGGGGCGGCGATCTGTTTGTGCGCTCCGGGGATGTCGTGGCAGAGACGATGGCTGTGGTGCGCCGGGCGGGTGCCCGGGCGGTGTGGGTGAGCGGGGACTACAGCTCCTATGCCCGATTGAGGCAGCGGCGGCTCGAGGACGCCTGTACCGTGCACGGCGTCGATCTCGCCATGCGACCCGGGGCCACCGTGATCGAGCCGGGAGCGGCCTTGCCCACCGGAGGTGATCACTTCAAGGTCTTCACCCCCTACTTCCGGAAGTGGAGCGCGGAACCGCCCCGGGCGCCGCTACGGGCGCCTCGGCGCATGGCAGTGCCCTCGATTCTCCGCAAGGGGCGGCTGCCGGCGCTCTCCTCGCTGGTGCGGGGGACGGTCTCGCCGGAGCTGGCTGTGGGAGGAGAATCCGAGGCACGAAAGCGCCTGGACCGGTGGCTGCGCTCGAGTCTCGAAGGCTACGGAGACCATCACGACGATCTCGCCGGCGACAAGACCTCCCGCCTCTCGCCCTATCTGCATTTCGGCTGTATCTCGCCCGTGGAGGCGGTCGCGCGCGCGGCCGGCAATCCTGGGGCCGAGCCCTTCATCCGGCAGCTGTGCTGGCGCGACTTTCACCATCAGGTGCTGGCTGCGGCCCCCACGCTTCCCCGTGCCGACTATCGGCCACACGGTCATCGCTGGCGTGATGACCCCGATGGTTTGCAGGCGTGGAAGGAGGGCCGCACCGGTGTCCCGATCGTGGACGCAGGCATGCGGCAGCTCGCACGCGAGGGC